>NZ_LUNF01000202.1:0-5369 GCF_001626145.1 Aeromicrobium sp. REDSEA-S32_B7 | reverse complement strand
GGTCGACTTCTGGCCGCTGTGGATCGCCACCCTGGTCGTCAGCGTCGTCGCGGCCGAGCTGGCCGGGCCCGACGGGGTTGCCCAGATCATCAGCGAGAAGTTGAACCCTTGACTACGCTGGGCGGGTTCACCAGGGGGACCCCGCACGCGAAAGACAGAGAATCATGCCTGAGGCAGTACCCGGAGGCCGCGCACGTCTGAGCCAGGAGCGGAGCCGAGTGCGCCGCGACCAGCTCGTCGCCGCCGCCGCACAGCTCTTCGAGGAGGGCGGCACCAAGGCCGTCACCCACCGTTCCGTCAGCGAGGCCGCGCAGGTGCCGCTCGCGACGGTGTCGTACTACTTCGCCTCGATCGACCAGCTGGTCGACGTCATGTTCGGCGAGGCACTCACCCACTGGACCGACGAGTGGGCCGCACTCGTGCCCGAGGCCGGGACGAGCCTCTCGCCCGAGGAGGCCGCGGACCGCTTCACCGCGCCGATGCGCACGCTGTCCCCCGACCGCCCGTCGCACTACCTGAACGTCTACCTGGCCTCGCTCGCCCGACCCCATCTGCGGGAGGCGGTGCACGCCATGCGCGACGCGTGCTTCGGCAGCCAGGTCGCGATCGTCGCCGCCACGGGCGCGCCCGACCCCGTCGAGGTGACCCGCGGCGCCAGCCTGCTCTACTCCGGGGCACTCGTGGCCGCCGCCGACCGCGAGATCGGTCTCGACGGCGTCCTCGCGCTGCTGCACGGCCACGTGGTCGAGCTGGTGCGACGCGCGCTGCCGCAGCAGGACTGAGCCGCTCACCCGGTCGTCCCGCGGCTGTGTCGAGACGGCGTCTCGGGCCACGGCGGGGCTGCCCCGCCGTGGCCCGGAAACGTCAGCGCGCCTGCTTGACCCACCGGCTCCAGTCGTCCTGCGGTGCGTAGCCGCACGCGCGCCACAGGCCACGGCCCTCCTCGTTGTCGTCGAGGACCATGGCGCAGACGCGCTCGGCCCCGAGACGGCGCAGGCGCTCCTCCGCGAGCTCGACCATGCGACGACCCAGGCCCTGGCCACGGCACGCCGGGTCGACGGCGAGGCGGTAGAGGTTGGCGCGCCAGCCGTCCCAACCGCCGATGATCGTGGCGACGACCCGGCCGTCCAGCTCGGCGAGCAGGACGGCCTCGGAGTCGTGCTCGATGAGGGCGTGCACGAGGTCGGGGCGGTCGTCCGGCCGCGAGGCGTTCTCACCTGCGCGCGACCAGAGCTCGAGGAGGTCGTCCACGTCGGCCGCGGTGGCGTTCCGCACGCTCACGTCGTCCATGGCCCGACCCTGCCACAGCCGTCCGCAGCGTCCAGGCCCGAGCCCGGGCGCCACGCCCCGCGTCTCGACGCACGAGGGCCCCGCGACCGACTGGTCACGGGGCCCTCGTGCAGAGGCTCAGTGGAAGAAGTGCCGGGTGCCCGTGACGTACATCGTGACGCCCGCCGCCTGGGCCGCCGCGATGGTCTCGTCGTCGCGCATCGACCCGCCGGGCTGGACGATCGCCCGCACCCCGGCGTCGATGAGGATCTGCGGGCCGTCGGCGAACGGGAAGAAGGCGTCGGACGCGGCCACGGAGCCACGGGCGCGGTCCTCCCCGGCCCGCTCCACGGCCAGGCGGCAGGAGTCGACCCGGTTGACCTGACCCATGCCGATGCCCACGGAGGCACCGTCGTGGGCCAGCAGGATGGCGTTCGACTTGACCGCGCGCACGGCGGTCCAGGCGAAGGCGAGGTCGGCGAGCGTGGCCTCGTCGGCCGGCTCCCCCGCCACGAGCGTCCAGCCGGACACGTCGTCGCCCGGCGCGTCGACCAGGTCGCGCTGCTGGGCGAGCGCGCCGCCGGAGATCTCGCGCACCTCGTGCGTGGCGCGGTCGGCACCTTCGGCGCGCAGGATGCGGATGTTCTTCTTGCCCTGCAGCACCTCGACGGCCCCCGGCTCGTAGTCGGGCGCGACGACGACCTCGGTGAAGACCTCGGCGACCTGCTCGGCCATCGCGACCGAGACGGGCCGGTTGGTGGCGATCACGCCGCCGAACGCCGAGACCGGGTCGCAGGCGTGCGCGCGGGCGTGGGCCTCGGCCACGTCGGCGCCGACGGCGATCCCGCACGGGTTGGCATGCTTGATGATCGCGACCGCGGGCGCGTCGTGGTCGTAGGCGGCGCGCCGCGCGGCGTCGGTGTCGACGTAGTTGTTGTAGCTCATCTCCTTGCCGTGCAGCTGCTCGGCGGCGGCCAGGCCGCCGGTGCCGTCGCTGTACAGCGCCGCACCCTGGTGCGGGTTCTCCCCGTAGCGCAGGACCGCCTGGCGCTGCAGCGCCGTGCCCGCGAAGGCGGGCCAGTCGCCGTCGGCCGACCCCTCGCCCGCTCCCCCGGCGGCGAACCACTCGGCGACGGCCACGTCGTAGGCAGCGGTGTGCGCGAACGCCTGGGCGGCGAGCCGGCGACGCTGCTCCAGCGTGAAGCCGCCGGCGGCCAGCGCGGCCTCGACGTCGCCGTACGCGTCGGGCGACGTCACGATGGCCACGCTCGGGTGGTTCTTGGCCGCGGCCCGCACCATCGACGGACCGCCGATGTCGATCTGCTCGACGCACTCGTCGGGCGTCGCACCCGAGGCGACCGTCTCGCGGAACGGGTAGAGGTTGACGACGACCAGGTCGAACGGCTCGACGCCGAGCTCGGCGAGCTGCGCCACGTGGGCCTCGAGCCGCGTGTCGGCGAGGATGCCGGCGTGCACCCGCGGGTGGAGCGTCTTCACGCGTCCGTCGAGGCACTCGGGGAAGCCGGTCACCTCCTCGACGGGCGTCACCGGCACGCCTGCGGCCTCGATCGTGCGGGCCGTCGAGCCCGTGGAGACGAGGGACACGCCGGCCGCGTGCAGCGCACGGGCGAGGTCCTCCAGTCCGGTCTTGTCGTACACCGAGACGAGGGCGCGCTGGATCGGTCGAGTGCTCATGCGGGGTCTCCGAGCGTGAGGGTGCGGTCGGTCAGGGTGAAGCCGCGCCGGGCCAGCTCGCCGACGGAGTCGACGAGCATGCGGCGCTCGCTGGTCTTGATGCGTTCGTGGAGGGAGGCGACGTCGTCGTCGGGCAGCACCGGCACCGCCACCTGCGCGACGATCGGGCCGGTGTCGACACCCGCGTCGACGACGAACAGGGTCGCGCCGGTGATCTTGACGCCGTACTCCAGGGCGTCGCGCGGGCCGTGCATGCCGGGGAACGACGGCGACAGCGCGGGGTGGGTGTTCAGCGTCCGGCCACCGAAGCGTCCGAGGAAGTGCGGACCGGCCAGCTTCATGAACCCGGCGAGGACGACCAGGTCGGGCTCGTGCGCCGCCACCTGAGCGGTCAGGGCGGCGTCCCAGGCCTCGCGGTCCGGGTGGTCCGCGAGCTTCTCGACGAACGTCGGGATCGCGGCCCGTTCCGCCCGCGCGAGGCCCTCGATGCCGTCACGGTCGGCACCGACGGCGACGACCTCGGCGCCGTAGGCCGGGTCAGCCGTCGCGTCGATCAGCGCCTGGAGGTTGGTGCCGGAGCCGGAGACGAGGACGACGAGTCGGGCGCGCGTCGGCGTCGGGCTCGGGGCGGAGGGCACGGGCGTCACGATAGTGCGCCGCGAGCGCGCCGAGCGCACCGCCCACGGCCATCACGGGCACGGCGACCAGCAGCGGTGTCAGGGCGGGCGGCCCTGCGTCGGCCAGTCGTCCGGGACCGACGGCACCGCCGGACGCGCCGACCAGCACGCCGACCACGACGCCACCCGCCGCACCTGCGGCGAGACCGAGCAGGCTGCGGCCCAGCACCGGCCGGTCGGACAGTCCGAACGGCGCCTCGGCACCGGCGCGCACGGTCCAGCCCGCGACGAGACCGGCGAGCACCGGGACGAGTCCCAGCACCACGACCCAGTCGCCGAAGGTGCCGGGAGACGGCAGCGCGGCCAGGACCGGCAGCCCCGGGACGGGGCCGAGCTGGGCACCCGCGAGGTCGACGGACGTCTGCGTCCCCAGCACGAACCCGGGCCCGAGCAGCACCGAGGCGGTCCAGGCGACCATCGTCGGCACCGCGAGCAGGCAGATCGCGGCCAGGGCGGGGGTGCCCGAGGCGCCCGGGTCGAGCAGGGCCCACAGCTGTCCGGCGCGCTCGACGTGGCGCACGAGCAGCGTCACCACGACGACGCCCGCCGCGGCGAGCAGCACGGCCGCGCCGCGCGCGCCGGCGAAGACCGCGCCGCGCACCTCCGGACGTCGCCAGGGCGCGGGCCAGAGGTCGCCGGCCCGTCCGTGGTGCATCGTGGCGCCCAGCGCCGCCGACACCCCCGTCACGACGAAGACCGCGGCCGCGGCGCGTGCCGGGTTGACGACGATCTCCGGCGTGCTCGAGACGCTCGCGAGCACTGCGGCCACCACGCCGCTCGTCCCCGCGACGGTGGCCGCGAAGGCACCCGGCGACTCGACGGGTGCCGGGGTCATCGCCCGCGCGACCCGCGCCGTGAGAGCACCGCAGAACAGCACGCCGCCGAGCGGCACGAGGCCCAGGGTCGTGCCCTGCAGCTCGATGCCCGCACCCTGCAGCACGAGCCACGACCGGGCGCCGGTGCGCAGCGCCGACACCAGCCCGACCCCCGCCAGGAGGGCCACGCCGGACCCGACGACGAGCGCGACGAGCGCCGAGACCCCGGCGGTGAGGACACCCGGACGCAGGGGTGGGGTCGTGACGGTCGAGTTCACCCGACCATCCTCCCGGTAAGGTCATGACGTTCCGACCAGCCACGCCGACATCCCCGAGGAGGCAGCTCGATGACCCGCGCCGACGAGTTCACGAGCTTCTACGAGGCCACCTCCGCCACCTGCCTGCGTGCCGTGTACGCCATGTCCGGCGACCGTCAGGTGGCCCAGGAGGCCACGGTCGACGCCTACCGACGGGCCTGGCGGAACTGGACGAAGATCCGTCAGCGCGACCCGCTCGCCTACGTGCGGACGGAGGCGTGGAAGCTCACCGCCGTCAGCCGCGGCACCCACCCGTTGCGCCGTCGCCACGAGGAGGACGCCGACACCGCGCTGCTCGACGCGCTGCACGACCTCCCCGTCGACGACCGCCGGCTGATCGTGCTGCTGACCCTCGGCGACACCGACCTCGACCAGGCCTCGCGCGAGGTGGGCGTCGGGGCCGAGGAGGGCATCGAGGTCGTCACGACCGCGCTCGACGGCCTCGAGCGACGGCTCGGTCTCTCGCTGGAGGAGCTCGAGACCCGCCTGAAGGCGCTCGGGTCGGTCACCGGCCAGCTGAGCATGCCCGCGGCCGACGAGGTGCGCACGACCGCGCGCCGCGGCGGTCAGCGCAACACGGTGCTGCTGGTGGCCGC
>NZ_LUNF01000201.1:0-9791 GCF_001626145.1 Aeromicrobium sp. REDSEA-S32_B7 | reverse complement strand
GTGTATAAGAGACAGCCCCGAGGCCGTGCCCGGCGGCGTCGTCGACGTGCACTACGTGGGCGTCGAGTTCGACACCGGCGAGCAGTTCGACGCCTCCTGGGACCGCGGCCAGTCCGCGCGCTTCCCGCTCCCGCAGCTCATCGGCGCGTGGCAGCAGGGCATCCCCGGCATGAAGGTCGGCGGACGTCGCCAGCTGGTGTGCCCGCCCGAGCTGGCCTACGGACCCGCCGGCGGCGGACACCGTCTGTCGGGCAAGACCCTCGTCTTCATCATCGACCTGCTGGGCGTCGGCTGATCCGACCCCCACGAACCACGACGCCCCCGGACCCTCGGTCCGGGGGCGTCGTCGTGCTCGCGCCTCACACGCGCAGGTCGTCGAGCAGACGGCGCAGCCGCTTGACCGACACCGGTCGAGCCGTCCCGAGGTTCTGGGCGACCACGCTCACCCGGAGCTCCTCCAGGGCCCAGCGGACCTCCTGCACGTCGGCCGCGGCGCGACGCAGCGGGCTCAGGCCACCGGTGCGCTCGTGGAACTCCGCCTCGAGCTCGTGCACGCGCACCAGCTGCTCGGTGAGCGGCGTGGCGAGCCGTCGACGCGCGGCCTCGAGGTAGACCGGCAGGCGTCGCAGCTGCTCGACGCCCAGGTCGCGGACGAAGCCCGGTGCCACGAGCCAGCTCAGCTGCACGCGGACGTCCTCCGCCGGCTCGCCCGTGCCCTGCGGCTGGGCCTGGCCGAGCTTCTCCAGCGACCGCAGGACGTCGCGCAGCACACCCGCGGTGACGTCGTGGACGTCGGCCCTCACCCGTTCGCGCAGGGTCTGGAAGGCAGCCTCGTTCCACACCGGGCCCCCGTGGCGGGCCACCAGGTGGTCGAGGGCGGCGAGCCGAGCGTCGTCGAGCACGGCCGCCGCGTCGCCGTAGGGCGAGGAGGCCAGCAGCAGCTTCTGCCGCAGGTCGAGCGTGCGGCCGAGCGAGGGCGTCGTGGTCGGGGTCGAGAGGGCGAGCAGCCGACCCTGGCCGCGCACCATCGCGACCTGCTGCTCCTCGGGGGTGTCGAGCACGCGCAGCGCCACCGACGTCCCCTCGTCGACGAGCGCCGGGTACCCCACGACCTGCCCGGCCGGCACGGTCCGCTCGAGCGTGCCGACGTCCCACGTCGTGATCCCGGTCCGGGCCGACTCCGCGGCGACCACCTCGAGGTCGCGGCGGACGACGTCCTCCAGCTCGGTGCGCAGCGCGTCGAGGTCGCGACCCCGGGCCAGCTCGGCGCCGTCGTCGACCACGCGGAAGGTCACCTTCAGGTGGTCGGGGACGGCCGAGAGGTCGAAGTCGTCGGGGGAGACGAGCGTGCCGGTGCGCTGCCGGATGCCGCGCACCAGCTGCTCGAGCAGCGGACCGGCCGCGGGGTCGAGCTGCTCGACGAGCGCCGCCGCGTGGTCGGGCACGGGCACCAGCTCGCGACGCAGCCGCTTCGGCAGCGAGCGGACCAGCGCCACCACCAGCTCGTCGCGGTGCCCCGGCACGTTCCACAGGAACTCCGCGGGGTCGAGGGAGAGGAGGTCGTCGACCGGCACATCGACGACGACGCCGTCGCTCTCGGTGCCGGGCTCGAACGTGTACGTCACGCGGTACTCGGCCGACTCCGACGTCCAGGTCGTCGGGTAGTCGTGCTCGAGGTCGTCGACGTCGGCCAGCAGCATCGCCGGGTCGAGGTCGAGCAGGTCGGGCGTCTCGCGCGACGCCTTCTTCCACCAGCTGTCGAAGTGACGCACCGAGACGACGTCGGCGGGCACCCGTGCGTCGTAGAACGCGAACAGCGTCTCGTCGTCGACCCGCAGGCCCCGGCGTCGGACGCGGTCCTCGACGGCCTCCGCCTCGCGGATCCGCAGGGCGTTGCGCTGCACGAAGGCGTGGCGCGTGCGCCACTCGCCCTGCACGAGAGCGTGCCGGACGAACAGCTCCCGCGCGAGGGCGGGGTCGTGCCGGCCGAGCGGCACGAGCCGGTCGACCACCAGGGGCACGCCGTAGAGCGTCACCCGCTCCTTCGCCATCGCCGCCCCGCGCCGCGCCGACCAGTGCGGCTCGGCGTACTGACGCTTCACCAGGTGCGCTGCGGCCTGCTCGACCCACTCGGGCTCGACCTTCGCGACGGTGCGCCCCCACAGCCGGCCGGTCTCGACGAGCTCGCCGGCCACGACCCACAGCGGCGGCTTGCGCGCGAGCGCCGACCCCGGGAACACCATGAAGCGCGCACCACGCGCGCCGAGGAACTCCTTGGAGTCGGCCTGCCGGACGCCGACGTGCGACAGCAGCCCGCTGAGCAGCGCCCGGTGCACGTCGGCCGGGTCGGCGCCGACCTTGCCCGGCTTCATGCCGAGGTCGCGCACGGTGCGGCGCAGCTGCGCATGCACGTCCTGCCACTCGCGGATGCGCAGCCAGTGCAGCATCTCGTCGCGGCAGAGCCGGCGGAAGGCGCTGCTGCTCAGCTCGTCGCGCTTCTCCTGCACGTACTGCCAGAGCACGAGCCAGGACAGGAAGTCCGAGTCGGGGCTGCGGAACCGCGCGTGCAGCTGGTCGGCGCGGGCCTGCTGCTCGGCCGGACGCTCCCGCGGGTCCTGGATCGACAGACCCGCGACGATGACGAGCACGTCGGCGAGGCACCCTTGACGGTCCGCCGCGAGGAGCATGCGGGCCATGCGCGGGTCGACGGGCAGACGCGACATCGTGCGCCCCAGCCGCGTGAGCCGGGGGCGGCGGTCGCGTCCCTCCTGCAGCGCCCCGAGCTCGGTCAGCAGCGCCCGGCCGTCGCCCACGGCGCGGCGGTCGGGTGCGTCGAGGAACGGGAAGTCCTCGACGTCGCCGAGGTCGAGCGACGCCATCTGCAGCAGCACCGACGCGAGGTTCGTGCGCAGGATCTCCGGGTCGGTGAACTCGGGGCGACCGTCGTGGTCCTCCTCGGCGTAGAGCCGGATGCAGATGCCGTCGGCCACGCGGCCGCAGCGCCCCGCGCGCTGGGCGGCGCTCGCGCGGGAGACAGGCTCGATCGGCAGCCGCTGGACCTTGAGGCGCTGGCTGTAGCGCGAGATGCGGGCGTAGCCGGTGTCGACGACGTACCGGATGCCGGGGACGGTCAGCGACGTCTCGGCGACGTTCGTGGCCAGTACGATGCGCCGTCCCGGGTGCGACGCGAAGATCTTCGCCTGGTCCTGCGCGGCGAGCCGGCCGTAGAGCGGCAGGACCTCCGTCTGGCGCCAGCGCAGGCCCTCGAGGTGGGCGGCGGCGTCACGGATCTCCCGCTCGCCGGACAGGAAGACGAGTACGTCGCCCTCGCGTGGCAGCTCACGGATGGCGGACTCGATGCCGTCGAGCATCCCGTCGTCCGGGTCGGTCAGCGGCCGGTAGCGCACCTCGACCGGGTAGGTACGCCCGCTCACCTCGATGACCGGCGCACCGTCGAACATCTCCGAGAAGCGCTCGACGTCGATCGTCGCCGACGTGACCACGACCTTGAGGTCGGGTCGGCGGGGGAGGAGCTGCTTGAGGTACCCCAGCAGGAAGTCGATGGCGAGGCTGCGCTCGTGGGCCTCGTCGACGATCACCGTGTCGTAGCGCGACAGGTCGCGGTCGTGGTGGATCTCGCTGAGCAGCAGCCCGTCGGTGACCAGCCGGATCTGGGTGCTGTCGCTGGTGCGGTCGTCGAAGCGGACGGCGTAGCCGACCTCCCGCCCGAGCTCGACCTCGCACTCCTCGGCGATGCGGGCCGCGACCGACCGGGCGGCGATGCGTCGAGGCTGCGTGTGCACGATGCGCTCGCGGCCGAGCAGACGCGCGATCTTCGGCAGCTGGGTGGTCTTGCCCGACCCGGTCTCGCCGGCGACGACCACGACCTGGTGGTCGCGCAGCGCCGCGGCGATGTCGTCGGCGCGGTCGGCGATGGGCAGCCCCGGCGCGACCTCCACCTTCATCGTCGACGTCGTCATCGCAGCCCCAGCCGGTCGCCGAGGACGAGGACACCGACGAACGCGAACACGTCGAGCAGCGTATGGGCCACCACGAGGGGCGCGAGCCGCCGGGTGCGGTGGTACCAGTAGCCGAACACGAGCCCCATGAGCACGTTGCCGAGCGCCTGGCCGAAGCCCTGGTACAGGTGGTAGCTGCCCCGCAGCAGGGCGCTGGAGACGATGATCGTCGGGGTGCTCCACCCGATCTGACGCAGTCGGGTGAAGAGGTAGCCGATCATCACGACCTCCTCGAGCACGCCGTTCTGGAACGCGGCGAGCACGAGGACCAGGGCCGTCCACCAGTAGACCTGCTGGGGCACGGTGACCACGTCGGCCGTGACGCCGAGGGCCCGGCCGGCGAGGTAGACGCCGATGCCGGGCAGGCCGATGAGGGCGGTGAGGCCGACCCCCTCCAGGACGGTCCGCAGACGTCCCGCTCCGGTGAGCCCGAGACGGCGCAGGACGCCGGGGCCGTCGCCGGCCAGCAGGAACAGCGCGAGGCCGACGGGCACGAGCGCGAAGCCGATGCCCAGCAGCTGGTAGGTGACGTCGAGCCACTCGCGGTCGCTGCGCGAGGCGTTGAGGGTCGCGGTGGCGTCGCGCAGCGGGCCGCGCGTGAGTGCGGCGAGCAGGCTGAGCGCGGCGTAGACGGCCGACTGGCCGAGGGAGACGCCGAGGACGAGCCAGACCTCCAGGCGCAGTCGACGGCCGTCCGGCGCCGCCGCGCCCGTGGCAGGGATGCTCACAGGTCGTTCGTGGCGAACGTGTCGCACTGGTCGGCGCTGCCGCCGTCGTAGCCGGCGAGGAACCAGCGCTGGCGCTGCTCGCTCGAGCCGTGCGTCCAGGTGTCGGGGTCGACCGTGGCCCCGGCCGAGGCCTGGATGTGGTCGTCACCGACCGCGGCCGCGGCCGAGAGGGCGGAGCGGACGTCGGCCGGGGTCAGGGGCTCCAGCAGCGTGGTCCCGTCGGCGTCCTGCGTCGTGGCGGCGTGGTGCGCCCAGACGCCGGCGAGGCAGTCGGCCATCAGCTCCACGCGCACGCCACCACCGGTCGCGCCGCTGCCGGACTGCGCGCGGCCGAGGATCCCGAGGATCTGCTGGACGTGGTGCCCGTACTCGTGGGCGACGACGTACTCCTGCGCGAGCGCGCCGCCGTCGGCCCCGTAGCGGCTCGAGAGCAGGTCGAAGAAGCCGGTGTCGATGTAGATGCGCTCGTCCGACGGGCAGTAGAACGGCCCCGTGCTGCTCGAGGCGGTGCCGCAGGCCGACTGCGTCGCGCCGGAGAAGACGACCGTGCGGGCCGGGCGGTACTGGCGGCCGACGTCGGCGGGCAGGGCGTCGGTCCAGTAGTCCTGCACGCTGTTGACGGTGCCGACGACGCGGCAGACGTCGTCGCGGTTGGCGTCGGCGCCGGTGCGGCACTGGCTGAGGTCGACGGTGGAGTCCTCGCCCGCGGTCTGGACCTGGCTGGTGTCGAAGGGACTCTGGCCCCCGGTGAGGGCGCCCGGGTCGACCCCCAGGAAGATCGCGACGAGCGTGACGACGAGGGCGCCGATGCCGCCGCCGACCACGGCGCCGCCGCGCACGCGACCGCCGGTGACCTGGCTCGTGTCGAGGCGGGCGTCCTCGTTGAAGCTCATGCGCGGAGTCTACGCAGCGGACGTCACGTCGGCGCTGCGCAGCCGAGCCGCCCGGACTCACCTACGCTCGGGCCGTGAGCACCTCCGTGACCGAGCGCAACGCCGCTGCCGGCCCCGCCCTGTCGTCCGACCCGGCCGCCGACGAGGCCCGTCGCCGTGGCCTGCGCCGCATGCGCGTCGTGGCCACGTCGCTGCTCGTCGTCGCGGCCGTCGTGTTCCTCCTGACCCGTGAGCAGGGCGGCGCGTGGGGCTACGTCAACGCCGCGGCCGAGGCCGCCATGGTCGGCGCGATCGCCGACTGGTTCGCGGTCACGGCGCTGTTCCGGCACCCGCTCGGTCTGCCCATCCCGCACACCGCGATCATCCCGCGCCGCAAGGCCTCGCTCGGCGCCAGCCTGCAGGAGTTCGTGACCGAGAACTTCCTGCGCCCGGAGGTCGTGAAGGAGCGGCTCGACTCCGCCGAGCTCACGCGGCGTGCGGGCGTCTGGCTCGCCGAGGGCGACCACGCCGAGCGGCTCGTGCGTGAGGGGTCCAAGATCACCGCGCACGCGGGAGCCGCTCGCGCCGGTGGCCGGCAAGCTGCTCGGCGACGTGCTCGCCGAGCGGGCGCACGTCGGCATGGTCGACCTGGTGCTCGACGAGCTGCACGCGTGGTTGCTCGAGAACGAGGACGAGGTGATGGCGCTGGTGGGGGAGCGTGCCCCCTGGTGGACGCCGCAGTGGGTCGACGAGCGGGTCGGCTCGCGGCTGCACCTCGAGGCGGTCACCTGGGTGCAGGAGATCCGTGACCAGCCCGAGCACCGCGCCCGCCGGGCGCTCGACGGCTGGCTCGGTCGTCTCGTCGACGACCTGCAGTCCGACGAGGCCACGCAGGAGCGCTTCGAGCGGCTCAAGAGCCGCATGCTGAACCAGCCCCAGGTCACGACGACGGGCGTGGCGATCTGGGACGCCCTGCGCCGCGCGCTGGTCGAGACCCTCCAGGACGAGGACGGCATGCTGCGCCGCCGTGCGCTGCAGGAGCTGCACGCGCTGGCCGACCGGCTGCAGCACGACACCGAGCTGCAGGCCCGTGGCGACCGGGTCGTCGCCGACGCCGGCGCCTACCTCGTCGAGCACTACGGGTCTGAGGTGGCCACGATCATCTCGGCCACCGTCGACCGCTGGGACGGCGTGGAGACCGCGCGCAAGGTCGAGCTGCACGTCGGGCGCGACCTGCAGTTCATCCGCATCAACGGGACCGTCGTCGGTGGCCTGGCCGGCCTCGTGATCCACACCCTCAGCCACCTCGTCTGAGCAGGGGGTGGGGTGCGCGGGTCGCGCAGCACCCCTGGTACAGTTCCTGACTGCACCACGGACCTCTACGAGGTCCACGTCCGGGTGGCGGAATAGGTAGACGCGCTAGCTTGAGGTGCTAGTGCCCGGTTACGGGCATGGGGGTTCAAGTCCCCCCTCGGACACGTTGAGGAGACCGGCCGCGAGGCCGGTCTCCTCTTGTCGTTCCTGGTGGCCTGCCGGTGCGACCCCGCACGTCCGGGCGCGGGTCTCTGCGCGCGATCACCCTGACGTGCGGCGCTCCCGCTCCGCGCGGGCGAGCATCGCCGTGGCCACCGACGCGGTGACCGAGCCGACCACGCCGATGCCGACGACCATGAGCACGACGGCGATGACACGACCCTGCGTCGTGACGGGGGAGTAGTCGCCGTAGCCGACGGTCGTGACGGTCACGCACGCCCACCAGAGCGCGTCGCCGAAGGACGTGATGGTCGCGTCGGGCGCGTCGCGCTCGGCCTGGAGGACGGCGAGCGAGGCGAGGCCGACCGACGCGACGGCGGCCCCCGACACGTAGACCAGCGTGCGGCCGGCCAGGCTCCCCGCGGCGGACCGGTCGAGGATCCGCAGCAGGGCCACGAGGCGCAGCAGCCGCAGCGGGCGGAGCATCGGCACCGCGATGAGTGCGACGTCGTACCAGTGACGCACCGCGTAGTCCCTCCGGTCGTCGGCGAGCCCCAGCCGCACGACGAAGTCGAGGGCGAACGCGGCCCAGACCGTCCAAGACACGGTCTCGAAGAACTCCCGCCACCCCCGGTCCAGGCGCGGGTCCAGGACCGGCCAGGCGTAGGCGACCAGGAAGGCCAGGGACAGCAGCAGCAGCGGGACCTCTGCGCGACGTTCCCAGCGCTCGACACGAGTCATGGCCACCATCCTGGGCCCAGCGCCGCGGTGGCGAAGAGCAGCCCTGTCAGCCGGACGCGCCCTCGGCCTCGGAGGCGTCGGGCGAGGACCCGCCGGGGGAGTGTCGGGGCGGGGGCGGCGACTCCGTGACCTGCTCGGCCGCCCGCCGCAGACGCTTGTCGCCATACATGTCGAGGTCGGCGTGCCGTAGCCCCTCGGGGCCGCCGGGTGCGACGCCCATGCTGAGCGTCACCTGCTCGGTGGCCGCCCACCACCGGCGCAGCTCCTCGAGCCGGCGCCGGGCCGACGCCTCGTCCTCGTCGAGGACCAGCACGAACTCGTCACCGCCCGTGCGGAAGACGTCGCCGGAGCCGTGGACGCTGCAGGCCAGCAGCGCACCCAGCCTGCGCAGGAGGTCGTCACCGGCGACGTGGCCGTGCGTGTCGTTGAACCGCTTGAAACCGTCGACGTCGATCACGGACACGGTGGAGCGCCCCGACGACGCCTCGAGGCGACACACGAGGTCGCGCCGGTTGAGCACGCCGGTGAGCGGGTCGGTCCGCGCCAGGCGCTCCAGCTCCGCCCGCTGCTCGTTCAGGTGCGTGATGAGGCGCGCGGGCAGCTCGGCGACGATCACCCACATGACGGCCGTCGCCGTGGTCCGCTGCAGCACAGGTCCCTCCAGCCCGCCCCACGCGACGACGAACGCAGGCACGGCCGGGACCAGCAGCCACAGCGAGCGCCACGGCGGCTGCGTGAGCCCCGCGAACACGAACGCCATGCTGATCAGCCCCGGCACCAGGCGCGCAGCGGCGGGCGTGTCGACCCCGACGAGGCCGTACAGCACGCACACGGCGGCAGGCCACAGCAGCAGCGTGAACCGACGCCGCCAGCAGCCGGACCGCAGGCAGACCATCAGCACCAGCGCGGCGAGCGGGGGAGCGACGAGCAGGGCCACCGGTGTCGGGCTGCCGGGCGGTGTGCTCGTCGCGGCCGTCACCGCCAGCACCACCGACTCGACGAACACCGCCACCGCGCCGCAGACGTGCCAGACCCGCAGGTCCCATGCGCCAGGACGCCGCCACGGCGGTCGTTCCGCCGGCCGTCCTCCTGTCGCTTCCCCCGATCGTCCGTCGCGCGCCCTCACGGATTCACGCGGTACACCCTGACGCTGTCGACGACGTAGTCGAAGGCGTCCTTGGTGTGCTGCTGGTCGGGCATGCCCCAGTAGGACGAGCCCACCTGCATGTTGAGCCGGATGTTGAACGGGCTGTCGAAGGCCGTGCGGGCCCACGGCACCTGCTCGATCGGGATCGTCGACAGCACCTGGTCGTCGTAGGTGAACTGCATGCAGTCCGGCGTCCAGTTGAAGCCGTAGGTGTGGAAGCCCTCGTACACGCCGGGCGTCCGCGTCGCCCAGTTCTGGTGCGCCCACGAGTACCACTCGCCGCGCTGCTTGCCCAGGTTGGTGTCCTCCCACAGCGTCGTCGTGTAGGAGCCGGCAGGGTTCCAGCGCTGTGTCGACTCGCCGCCGTAGGCCTCCATGACGTCGATCTCGCCGTTGGTGCGGTCACCGCGCAGCCAGAAGGCCGGCCAGACGCCGCGGGTCATCGCGCGCGACGTCGGCAGCTTGGCCCGCATCTCCCAGCGTCCGTACTTCTGGGAGAACGTCCCGACGGTGTCGAGGTAGCCCGTGTCGTACCACCGCTCCCGGACACCGCTGGAGACCGACGCCGGCGTCGAGCGGCGACGTCCCTCGATCGTGAGGGTCCCGTCGGACACGTCGACCGCGTCCTTCGTCACGTACGCCGCGTCGAACGAGAGGTGCGTCCGGTCGCGGACCCGCCACTTGGTGGTGTCGAGGCCCGTCCCGTCGAACTCGTCGGCGAAGCTCAGCGTGCGGCGCTGCGGCGAGTTCAGGTCGTCGCAGGTCCGGGTGGTGCTGCCCGGCGGCGTGGGCTCAGGCGTCGGGGTCGGGC
>NZ_LUNF01000200.1:0-9772 GCF_001626145.1 Aeromicrobium sp. REDSEA-S32_B7 | reverse complement strand
CTATTCGCGCTCTACGGCGTCGCCCGTGAGCACCGAGACGTCTTCGTCATCACCAACATGCGCGTCTTCCGCGCCTCGGGCGTCTTCTCGGTCCGCATCGCGACGATGCCGATCACCCGCATCCTCGACATCACGGTCGACGGTCCGCGGCCCCTCCACGACGGGCGCTGACGCACCCGACCGTTGGACGTCGCGGACGGCAGGGGGAGCCGCCGGGGGCGAGTTCCTAGGATGGGGCCATGAGCTTCTCGCGCCCTGGTGCCATCGACCTCTCCGCCCTGGCCAAGCCGTCCGCCCCGCCGGCCGGCCCGTCGGGTCCCGGCGGTGGCTACACGGTCGACGTGTCGGAGCAGACCTTCCAGACCGTCGCGCTCGAGGCGTCGATGCAGCACGTCGTCGTGCTCGCCCTCTGGTCGCCCCGCGCACCCCAGAGCCGCGACTTCGTCGACCTCCTCGGCCGGGTCGTCGACACGCTCGAGGGACGGATCCTGCTGGCCGCGGTCGACATCGACGCCAACCCGGCGATCGCCCAGGCGCTGCAGGCGCAGGGCGTCCCGGTCGTCGTCGGTCTCGTGAAGGGCCAGCCGGTGCCCCTCTTCCAGGGCCTCGCCGAGGAGGCCGAGGTGCGCCAGTACCTCGAGCAGCTGGTGGCGCTCGCGGTGCAGAACGGGCTGACCGGACGGGCGACCCCGGCCGGTGGCGAGTCCGCCGAGCCGGAGGAGCCCGCGGACGACCCCCGCTTCGCCGCTGCGGACGCGGCGTTCGCCGCGGGTGACACCGACACGGCCGTGGCCGAGTACGAGCGGCTCGCCCTGCAGCACCCCGGCGACGCCGAGGTCGCCGAGCGGCTGGCCGGCGTCAAGCTGTTCGCCCGCACCAAGGACGCAGACCTCCAGCAGGCCCGCAAGGCCGCCGCGGACGCCCCTGACGACGTCGACGCCCAGCTGCTCGTCGCCGACCTCGACGTGAGCGGCGGACACGTGGAGGATGCGTTCGCCCGGCTCGTCGGGCTGGTCCGCACCGCGCACGGTGAGGACCGCGACCGGATCCGCGAGCGGCTCCTGGAGCTGTTCACGGTGGTGGGCACCACCGACCCCCGTGTCGCCGACGCGCGACGCGCCCTGGCGTCGGCGCTCTTCTGACGGCGAGCGCCTCGCCTGCGCGTTAGGGTGCGGCGACGGCAGCCGTGGGAGCGGCCACGGCGAGGAGGGGTGATGGCGCGACGTCTGGCCTGGCCGCTCGTCGTGGTCGGTCTTCTCCTCGCGCTCGCCGGAGCAGCCGTCATGGCGGTGCTCGGCCCCGACAGCCGGTTCACGACGGGTCCGCACACGGTCCGGACCGACGGCGTCGCCGTGGTCACGGCACCCGACGTCATCACCTACCGCGGACTCCAGGTCGACGTCCTGGTGGAGGTCCCGGTGAACAAGCCGGTGTTCGTCGGCCTCGGCAACACCGTCGACGTGCAGGACTACCTGGCCGGCACACGACGGCTCGAGGTCACCTCGTTCCGCGCGCCGTGGACGGTGCGCACGGCGGAGCGTCGGGGTCGAGCCGCGCTGCCCGGCGCGCCCACGGCCCTGGACTGGTGGATCGCGGACTCGGCTGGCCTCGGGGGTGCGTCGATCAGCACGACCCTGCCCGACACGCCGGTCTCGCTCGCGATCCTCGCCGTCGGCGCCTCGGACCTCTCGGGCCTGCGGGTCACGTTCGCCTACGGCGTGCGGGGCGGCTTCGGCCTCGGTCTCGGCGCGCTGCTCGGCGGACTGGGACTCATCTGGTCGGGCCTGCTCCTGCGGCGCGGACCGTCGGCGTCGTCCGGCGGTCTGCGACGTCCGTGGCGCGAGCGCGGTGACGGACCGCTCGAGGTGGGGGAGGAGGTCGAGGTCGTGGAGGAGGAGGTCTACGTGTTCGTCGACGAGCGCGGGGTCGAGCACGAGATCACGGCCGAGGAGGCGGCGCGCCTGCAGGAGCGTCTGGCCGCCGACGCGCTCGAGCCGACCGGCCCCGACCCCACCAGCCCCGACTCCATCAGCCCCGACTCCATCAGCCCCGACTCCACCCACCCCGATCCGGCCGGCCCCGACCTGGACAGCGCGGGCGACGTGGCCGTCGAGGTGCCGCCCCCGGCGGTCGTCTACGTGTTCGTCGACGAGGACGGCGTGGAGCACGAGGTGTCCGAGGAGGAGCTCGCCGACTACGAGCTCGCCGACGACGAGCCGGCGGACGAGCGCTCGGCGGACGACGAGAGGCGGGACCGATGAGCCGACGGTCCGCACCGGTCGTGGTGCTGCTGGCCTGCGTGCTGGTCCTGACGTCCTGCACCGTGCCGCGCCCCCGCGACGACCGACCCGCGTCGACGGTCCCGATCGACCGCGCTGGGGTGGAGCAGGTGCTGAGCCGCTACGACCAGGTCCGGGAGGCGGCCGCGAAGCTGCTCGACCCCAAGCCGCTGTCGACGGTCGAGAGCGGCGCGGTGCTCGCGATCGACACCGGGTCCTTCGACGTCGCGCAGCGCCTCTCGCGCGGCGTGGGGTCCGACGGCACCTCCGACCAGGTCGAGCGGCTCGCGGTGCCTCGGTTCACTGCCTACCCGCTCTGGTTCGTCGTCGAGGTGCGCGACCAGGCTGCGAAGGTCAACCGCGTGCAGGTCTTCGAGCGCGGGTCGGCCGTCGACCCCTGGTTCCTCGTGGCAAGCCCCGAGACGGTGCTGAGCACGCGTCTGCCCGACCTGCGGGAGCGCGACGGCGCGGCGCTGACGGTCGACCCTCGCAGCGCCACAGGCATGAGCATGTCGCCGCAGCAGGCCGCCGACCGCTACGCCGCCGCTCTCGAGGACCCGTCGACGGCAGCGGCGCGGACGATCGAGAACGACGACTTCCGTGCGCAGATGCGCACCGCGGCGCGACGCAACGCCGCGCTCGACGGCGTCCGCTTCGCCCAGACGTGGAAGGCCGAGAAGGTCACCCACGCGCTGCGGACCGCCGACGGCGGAGCGCTCGTCTTCGCCACCCTCGAGCGGGTCGACTCCTACCGCGTGCGCGACGGCATCCAGGTGACCTGGCCGGACGACTCGCCGCAGAAGGCGCTGCTGGAGTCGGGGGTCTCCTCGTCCGGGCGTCTGCGCTACCTGCACCAGGTGCTGGTCGAGATCCCCGGCGGGTCGGGGCGCCCCCGCGTCATCGGCCAGTACGGGGGCGTGGTGGAGGCCGAGGGGCCCTGAGGACTCAGACGACCGGCGGCTCGGGGGCGAGCGGCGCCTCCCGGTAGGGCGGGACGTCACCCCCGGCGAGAGCCTCCAGCAGCTCGGTCGCGGCAGCAGTCGCGCGCGTGCGGACGGTGTCGGCGTCGCACCAGTGCACCCCGGCGATCTCCGTCGGCTGCAGCGCCATGGTGTCGACGAGCGAGGCGTCGGCCACGCCCAGGTCGAACACGAAGACGCAGGCGTCGTCCCACCCGCGCCAGGCCGGGAGCCAGTTCACGGTGAGCAGACCGTGGACGGTCAGGGTGAGGCCGAGCTCCTCCTCCAGCTCGCGGACGAGCCCCTCCGAGGGCGACTCGCCGACCTCCACGACACCGCCGGGCAGGTCCCACTCCTGCTTGTAGGTGAGCTGGCAGAGCAGCACCCGACCCTCGCCGTCGCGCAGGACGCCCTGCGAGATGACCCGCTTCGTCGGCAGACCGGCGTTCAGCAGCGCGATGAAGCCGTCGCGGCTGTCGGCCGGCGGGTCGTCGCGCAGCCGGGCGAGCAGGGCGCGGTCGGGGGAGTCGCCGGCACCCCTGGCGATGCCCTCGCGTCGCAGCCCGCTGATCGACGCCGCGCGGACGTCGCCGGTGCGCTCGACCGGGACACGTGCCTCGACCCTCTGGAGCGCGAGGTCGTCGAACGCGTGCGCGAGCACCAGGCGCAGGGCGCGCACGGCCAGGCCCAGCGACTGCTCGCCGGTGCCGGTGTTCCAGCGCACGGAGCCGGTGCCGCGTCCCTCGTCGAGCAGGGCGATCGTGCCGCGGCGCTCCCCGCCGACGACCACGGACCAGCCGCGCAGGCCGTCCGCGCCGCTCGTCGGCTCGAGGTGGAGGTCGTCGTCACGCAGGATGGCGGTCACGTCGTCACCGTACGCGGCCGGTCACCGGGACGCAGCGGGGTCCGGCGCGTGGACGGCTGCGCTCAGCGGCGTGCGGTCAGCACGCGCACGGGGTGCGCCGGGTCGAGCGTGAGGGCGTCGAGGGTGTGCCAGGTGCCGTCCAGCTCGTCCTGCAGCCGTTCCCCGGGCGCGCCGAGCGCGTCCGGCACGCCCACGGACTTGGGGAAGGCGGGGAACAGGTCGACGACGACGAGCAGCGCGTCCTCGCCGTCGCTCCGGCTGAACGCGAGCACACCGGCGTGGTGGACGCGGTGCAGCACGAGGCCGCGTCGACGACGCAGGGCGGGGTGCGCACGACGCAGCTCGTTGAGGCGACCGAGGAACGTCGCCACGTCGGGCTCGGGCTCCGAGCTCGGCCCGTCGACCTCCTCCAGGGTGCTGCTCGTCTCCCAGGCCGGGCTGCCCAGCGCGGCGACCGCCGCCCACGCGCACCGCGTGGCGGCGCCGCCGTCGTCCAGGGTCGAGGCCCGTCCGCCGCCGGGCGCGGCCACGAGGTGCGTCCGCGTGACCGACCCGCGGCCCACGCCCGCCAGGACGTCCTCGACGTCGGCGAGGCCGAGGGCGTCGTGCAGCGCCGGCGTCGTCTGGTGGAACCCGACGAGCGCCAGGGCGTGAGCCTGCGCGGGGCTCGCGTCGCCCTCCGACAGCAGGAGCACGTCGGGTGCTGCCGCGGCCAGCTCGCGCAGCACGTGCTCCCACAGCCCGAGCGGCCAGTGGTGCGCGTCCCGGACCACGAAGGCGCCGACGCCACGGTCGGCCCAGCCGACGAGCGTCTCGAGCACCAGACCGAGCACGCCGGCCGGCTCGGCATCGGGATCCAGCCGCCAGGTGTCGTCCCCGGTCGGGACGAACCAGCCGGCGTGCTGCTCGAGCCACGGGTGACCGGGCGCGACCGTCCACGTCAGCTCCAGGGCCACCTCGAGCCCGACCCGGTGGGCCCGCTGCACGAGGGCGTCGAGGTCGGCGACGGTGCCGAGCCGCGGATCGACGTCGAGGTGCCCCCCGACGACGGGAGCGGAGTGCCACGGGCGACCGCGCGTGGGGTGCAGCGGCGGGAGGCGGACGACGTCGAAGCCCAGGGCGGCGACGTCGTCGAGGCGTGCGGTGGCGTCGGCGAGCGTGCCGTCGGGCGTGGAGGGCGCCAGGCGGTACCAGGCCCCGACGAGGGCGCGCTCGGGGTCGACGCGCAGGGGGAGCGGCTCGGTCGAGCCGACGTCGGCCCGGCCCAGGTGCTCGGGCAGGGACGCCACGTAGGCCAGTCCCTCGGCGAGCCGCTCGTGGGCCGGTGTCGTGGTGTCGAGGAGGTCGTCGCCCACCTCGAGCGCTGCTGGGTCCTCGTTGCCGAGCGCGAGCACGAGCGCACTGCCCTGGGCGAGCACCGTCTCGGGGTCGGCCCCGTGGTCGATGTCGGTCACGACCCGGCCCGCCCACGTGCGCAGGGACTCCTGCCAGCTCTCCACGTGGTAGGTCCACGCGCCCACCGCGTCGGCCGTCACCGTGGCGGACCAGACGTGGTCGCCGAGGTGCCGCATGGGCACCGGGTCGCGTCGCTTGCCGTCGGGCGCGGTGAGCACGACCGCGGCGCCGACGTCGACCGTGTCGGGCAGCACGAGCGCCTCGACGGTCAGTGGTTCGCCGGGGACCACCTTCGCCGGGAACCGCCCGCGGTCGAGGCACGGACGGACTTCCAGCACCGGGACCCGAGCGACCATGGGGACACGCTAGTGGCTCGGAGGCGGTCCGCACCCTGTTCACCCGCGCGTCGGAGCAGGTGGCTCTCCTCCTATGCTCACGGCCACGGCCCTGTGGTCGGCGTCACGACGCCGGCCCGACGGAAGGAACCAGCGTGACCCAGCTCGTCCAGCTCGAGGTGACCGACGGCGTCGCCCTCGTCCAGCTCGTCCGCCCGCCCATGAACGCGCTCGACGCGCAGGTCCAGCGCGAGCTGGTCGAGGTGGCGCGGGAGGTGGACACGCGCGACGACGTCGCTGCGGTCGTGCTGCACGGCGGACCGAAGGTGTTCGCGGCCGGTGCCGACGTGAAGGAGATGGCCGCGATGTCGTACCAGGAGATGGTGCGCCACGGTCATCTCCTGCAGGAGTTCACGCGCGCGGTCGCCGCCATCGGCAAGCCGACGGTCTCCGTGATCACCGGCTTCGCCCTCGGCGGGGGCTGCGAGCTCGCGCTCTCCACCGACCTGCGGTTCGCGGCGGAGAACGCCAAGCTCGGGCAGCCCGAGATCCTGCTCGGCATCATCCCCGGCGCGGGAGGCACCCAGAGGCTCGCGCGGCTCGTGGGGCCGTCGGTCGCGAAGGACCTCATCTTCACGGGTCGCTTCGTCGACGCGCAGGAGGCGCTGCGGATCGGTCTCGTCGACCGCGTCCTCCCCGCGGAGGAGGTGCTCGACGCAGCCGTCGCGTGGGCGCGTGGCTTCGTCGGAGGACCGGCCCTCGCGCTGCGGGCGGCCAAGAGTGCGGTCGACCGCGGTCTCGAGACGGACCTGCAGACCGGGCTGGAGATCGAGCGGATCGAGTTCACGGGGCTGTTCGCCACCGACGACCGCCGCGCCGGCATGGACTCCTTCGTCGAGAACGGTCCCGGGAAGGCCACGTTCAGTGGGTCGTGACCTGGCGGACCACCGAGGCGGGGGAGACCTCACGACGGGTCCGAGGTCTCACGCCTCGACATCGCCACGGAACACCTGTGGCACCAGGGACGCATGGGGCATACTGTGCTGCGACGTGCCGCCGTGCTCGCGAGAAGGGTAGTCATGACCGACTCAGGTTCGAACCAGCCGCAGGAGCGTCGACGCGCCGATCCGCTGAAGGTGGCTGCCGAGATGTTGGAGCAGTCCGGTGGCGACACCGAGGCCGCCGCGGACGATGCGCGACGCGGTGCGCCGGACGACCGACGGGCCAAGCGGGCAGCTCAGCGTGCCGCGCGCCAGATGGCTGCCGAGAAGCGACGCGCCGAGCGCAACGCCGCCCGAGCGTTCAACGCCTCGCGCCGGGGCCGACGCGACGGTGACGAGCCGGAGCCCGCGCTGAAGGCGGCCGAGGAAGCCATCGAGGCCCAGGAGCGCGCGGCCGCGCAGGCGAGCGAGCCCGAGCCGCAGCCCGTCGCGCCGCAGGAGCGGATCGCGCCCGAGTCGAGCACGCCCGAGTCGAGCACGCCTGAGTCGAGCACGCCTGAGTCGAGCACGCCTGAGGCAAGCACGCCCGTGGCGGACGTCTCCGCCACGGCCGAGCAGCCGGCCGTCGAGGCGACGACGACGCCGTCGGCCGACGACGAGCAGGCCGAGCGTGCAGCGGCCGAGCAGGCTGAGGCCGAGCGTGCAGCGGCGGAGCAGGCTGAGGCCGAGCGCGCAGCTGCCGAGCAGGCTGAGGCTGACCGCGCAGCGGCGGAGCAGGCTGAGGCTGACCGCGCTGCTGCCGAGCAGGCCGAGGCCGAGCGTGCTGCTGCGGAGCAGGCCGAGGCCGAGCGCATTGCCGCCGAGCAGGCCGAGCAGCCTGCACCCCAGGACGAGACCTCCGAGCAGGAGACGACGGAGGCCGCCTCGGTCCCGTCGGACGACGAGGGCCCCCAGGCCGAGGAGACCCCCGTGACGTCGGAGCAGCCCGCCGAGGACGACCAGGCCGCGCAGGCTCCGGCGCCCAGCACGTTCGCCGAGAAGCTCGCCGCGGCCAGCGCCGCCGCGCAGCAGCGCGTGAGCGCCGCCCGCGCCGAGGCCGCCCGTCTCATGGAGGAGGCCGCACGCGAGCGCGCCGAGGTCGCCGCACGGATCCGCGCCGACGAGGCCGAGCAGCGCGAGGTGCTGCAGGGTCGGCTCCGGGCGGCCGAGCAGGCCGCCGAGGAGCGCGTGCGTGCGGCGCGTGCCGAGGCCGAGCGCGTCACGGTCGAGATCGAGCGCGAGCGGCAGGCCGCCGCCGCCAAGATCGAGCAGCTGCAGCAGGAGGCCGACGCCCGGGTCGAGGCGGCCCGCGCGGAGGCCGAGCGCGCCGCGCAGGAGCGTCTCGACGAGGCGAAGGCAGAGGCCGAGCGCCGCATCGCCGAGGCCGAGGAGGAGGCGGCGCGCACCGCCGCCGAGCGTCTCGCCCAGGGTGAGCGCGATGCCGAGGACGCCGCGCAGCGGCGCCTGGCCGCAGCCGAGCAGGACGCGGAGCGCCGCATCAGCGAGGCACGCGCCGAGGCCCAGAAGCTGGCCGAGGCCGCTCGCCAGGACCGCGAGGCGGCCCTGCAGCAGCTCGAGAAGGAGCGTGCCGAGGCCGAGGCGAAGCTCGAGCAGGTGCGACTGGAGGCCGAGAAGGTCGTCGCCGACGCCGAGCGCACGTCCGCCCAGCACGTCGCTGTCGCCAAGGCCGAGGCCGAGAAGTACGCCCAGGAGGTCGCCGCGGAGCGGGTCGCGATCGCCGTGCGGCTCTCCGACGCGGAGCGCGCCGCCGACGAGCAGCAGCAGCGCCGGGGCGATGGTCACGATGACGTTGGTCAGCGACGTCCAGCTGGAAAAGGCGAGCACGAAGCTGAGCAGATAGAGCCCGAGCGGCAACACCCAGAGCAAAGGCATCGCGACGATATCGGTCGTAAGATGCGTGGTCGTCGACAGCATCAGGCCCGACGGAACGGCGGCGATCAACAGCCAATGGAGCTGTCGCCGCCAGTCCGGCCTGGCTTCGTCGCCGGCCGTGTCCGGCGATTGGGCGTTTTCCGGGCCGCGCCCCCAGCGCGCCGCGGCGGCGGCCGCAACCAGCATGAACAGCAGAACATAGCCCAGCGTCCAGCCGATGCTCTGTTTCGCGAGCGGCAACAGCGGTTCGACGAGCGCGGGATAGCTGATCAGCCCGGCGAAGCTGCCCAGATTCGAGGCCGCATAGAGGAAATAGGGATCGCCGGCGCGCGGATCGGCGGCGAACCAGCGCTGCATCAACGGCGCCTGCGCCGAAACCGCGAAGAAGACGGGACCGATCGAGGCAAAGAGCAGAAGCGGCACCCACAACGCCTCCTGCCCCGGCGCCGGCGGGGCGATCCGCGCGAGGCCGACCGGCAGCCACAGCGCCGCAACGAGCAGCAGGCCGAGGTGGATCATCGCCTGCCGCCGCACCGCGAAACGCCCGAGCCAATGCGCATAGGCATAGCCGCCAAGGAGTAGCGCCTGATAGACGAGCATCGCGCTGTTCCACACCGCCGGCGCCCCGCCGAGCCGCGGCAACACCATGCGCGCGACCATCGGCTGAACGAGGAAGAGCAGGAAACTGCCGACCAAGATGGTCAGAACGAACAGGGGCCGACGCGGCGAAGCGGAAGCGATCATGCAGTGAGCAGCCTCGCCGCGTGCAGTGCGTGATAGCTCAGAATCCCCGACGCGCCGGCGCGCCGGAAGGCGAGCAGGGTTTCGAGGACGAGCGCATCGCGGTCGCCCGCACCTGCCGCCGCGGCGGCCTCAATCATCGCATATTCGCCCGACACCTGATAGGCATAGACCGGCACCGCGAACGCGTCCTTCACCGCGCGCACGACGTCGAGATAGGGCAGACCCGGCTTGACCATCACGCTGTCGGCGCCCTCGGCAAGATCCTGTTCGACCTCGCGCAGCGCCTCTTCGACGTTGGCGGGGTCCATCTGATAGGTCATCT
>NZ_LUNF01000020.1:0-51847 GCF_001626145.1 Aeromicrobium sp. REDSEA-S32_B7 | reverse complement strand
CACTCGCCCTTCCCCGCACGATCTGCGCGCTGTGGGCGCTACGGTCGATCTGTGCGAGCGGGCGGGCAAGCCGCTGGTCTTCGTGGTCAATGGCGCGACGCCCAAGGCGCGGATCACTTCCGAAGCCGCTGTCGCCCTGTCTCAGCACGGGACGGTCGCTCCGATCACGCTCCACCACCGCACCGATTTCGCCGCTTCGATGATCGACGGGCGCACGGTGATGGAGGTCGATCCCGTCAGCCGCAGCGCTGCCGAAGTGACTGCGCTGTGGAAATACGTTTCCGACCGGCTCGAGAAGAATTTCCGCCGCACCGTCTTCGCCGCTCCCAACACGCAGAGCGCGATGCCGAGCGCCCATCGGCCCCAGGGCGGCTTCGGCCGCCGGGTGGCGCAGTAGTCGACCGTCCGGCGTGGCCTCCGAGTACACCTCGCCGCGAGCAGCAAACAGTTCTTCGTAGTTGAGCGAAGCGCGGGTTCTGGCGATCTCAGTGTTCCATTGCGCACGCGTCACGGCCTGTTGCTCCGGGGTCTGGTCGTCGTAAGGGACGCTGCTCGTCTCCACCGTCCGCTCCTGACTCGTAGGGCGCGATCGCAACAAAGAACTTGATCCGACAGTACCCGGCCAGAGGCGCCGCGTCCGGTGCACCTCACGAACTCAAGCGGGGTTTGCTCAGACTCAGGTCGCCACCTGCCTCGCATGCGCTGGCGGAAGGGGGCCCTCCTCGCTATGTCTTGAAGGACTCGATCGCATGGGTGAGAAGTCGCTCCCCAGCCCTCACTGAACGAGCATCACCCTCGTCGCACAAGTCCGCAGCCGCGATCAGCGGCGGGACAGGTGCTCCCGCTTGGAGGTGCACGCCAGCAGGCAGACATCGCACAGCGAGATTCGGACTTGAGGATCGAAGTGGGCCGTAGGTCAGGACGAGGTCGTCAAGCACGTCGCTGGCGCACCACAGAAGCGAAGTCCCGCCGACGACGTTGAGGTGTGAAGGGATCCTCCCACCGAGCGCAGTCTCGTGGACACGGCTGTCTTCCAGCAGACCTGCCAGATTCGTGGGATGGATCTTGAATCGCTGTATGGAGGCCGCACGGTGACCGAGGCGCGCCCGCCACACGTCGGTGGGCGACTCGCCGCGGAGTCGACTCCGAACGCGCGACCGTTCAGAACTCGAGACCCACGGGCTGATCGCGCCCGCCGCCTCTTGCGCGGTCGCCCAAGCGATCCGTCCTGAGAACGGCCGGTGGGTGGCCGGTCGCGGCCGAGCGGCCAACTCCGCAAGGCTTCGCTCCTCAATGAGCCAGTCCCGCCCGAGGCGCACTGCTTCGAGGTGCCCCGAGTGGATGAGTGCCCGGACGCGAGCGGGACTGACCGTCAGGCGGCGGGCTGCGTCGACGGTCGTATGCATACACTCATGTTACGTATGAAGCCCATGAGTGTGTAAGCGCGGTTGAGGGCAGGCCGCGTCGGCGGAGACGTCGGGTCGGGTTCAATCCGTTAGACAAGGTGAGCCTGGCGGTCGGGTACCCCCACCCGAACCGCGTCGTCTAGATGGCGATCTGGTCGAGCGTTGATGCGCCGATAAGGCGCTGCATGGAACCCAAGAAGAACAGGCTCACCCCGCGGCACCAAGTCTTGACGGGGTCGTGCATCGAGATCATGAAGACCTTCGGTACCGAAACGATCGACGCGGTTGTCACGGATCCCCCGTACGCCATCGACCGAGGAAGTGCAGATCAGTCGATGCTCGGCATGCAGTCGCAGAACTGGAACGAGAAGGCGACCCACTCGCGCGGTTACGCAGACAACGACCCCGTCGCCTTCCAGGCATGGTGCGCAGTGTGGCTGGCTGAGGCTTTCCGTGCCCTCCGCCCGGGAGGGCACTTGATTGCGTTCGGAGGCACGAGGACCTGGCATCGGCTGACCGTTGCAGCGGAGGACGTGGGCTTCGAAGTGCGCGATACGATCGCTTGGATCCACGGATCTGGACGGCCCAAGACGGGCGACCTCGGCCGAGTCGCGAAGGATCTGGGCCCGTCAGTCGTGGACCAGGTCCGAGGAAAGAGCACCACGCTAACGCCCGTGTACGAACCCGCCATCCTCGTGCGGAAACCGATCATCGGCACAGTGCTGGCTAACGTCCTTGAGCACGGCACAGGCGCGCTCGACATCGACGGAACGCGCGTGCCGGACGGGACCAGGGCGGGGCGGTGGCCGTCGAACGCCATCGTCGAGGATCTGCTCTTGCATGAGCTTGACGCGCGATCGTCGCGGTCCCTCTATCCCGCCTTGCGCGTGGCCAAGCCGAACCAGAGCGAACGAGTGAAGGTCGACGGAGTGGCCCACCCAACCGTGAAGCCGCTCGACCTGATGCGCTTCCTCATCCGCCTCGTAACTCCAGAGAATGGCATCGTGCTGGACCCGTTCGCGGGATCGGGTACTACCGCTGAGGCGGCGCTCCTCGAAAAGCGGCGAAGCATCAGCATCGAGCGTGAAACGTCGTACCTTCCTCTGATCGAAGCGCGCCTCGCGCGGAGAGATCGCCCTCTTGAGGTATCCGAAACTCAGGACGTGCTGCCCTTCGGCGTCTAGTGTCGCGCGTCATTAATTCGTTGACAGTATGGGATGATGGCGTATGCCGTCATCTGTACTGGAGATCAGCGCTGAGGATCGTGCGACCCTGACCTCGTGGACACGGTCGCGCACGTTGCCGGCGGGACGTGCGCAGCGGGCGCGGATCGTGCTGGCCGTCGCGGCGGGGGCGGGCACCTCTACGGTGGCTCGGCAGGTCGGGGTTTCGCGTCCGACGGTGATCAAGTGGCGTGACCGGTTCGCCGTCGACGGGCTCGCTGGCCTGGAGGACGAGGAGCGTTCGGGCCGACCGAAGCGCGTCGATGATGTCGGGATCATCGCCACCACGCTTGAGCCGCCACCGGCCAGGCTCGGGGTGACGCATTGGTCCTCGCGGCTACTGGGCCAGCACCTGGGGATCGGGGATGCCACTGTGGCCCGCGCCTGGCGCAAGTACGGGGTCAAGCCGTGGCGGCGGGAGACGTTCAAGTTCTCCGCCGACCCGGAGCTGGAGGCCAAGGTCCGCGACGTGGTCGGGCTGTACCTGAACCCGCCGGAGAAGGCGGTCGTGCTGTGCGTGGATGAGAAGTCCCAGATCCAGGCCTTGAACCGGACCGCCCCGCTCTTGCCGCTGCGACCGGGCTTGCCGGAGAAGGGGACCCACGACTACAAGCGCAATGGCACCACCACGCTGTTCGCCGCTCTTGAGGTGGCCACCGGTGCGGTAACCGATCAGTGCTATGACCGGCACGGCAAGGCCGAGTTCCTCGACTTCCTCAAGAAGGTCGCCAGGGCCTACCCGCGCCGGGAACTGCACGTGGTCCTGGACAATTACCACACGCACAAGCACGAGGACATCAAGCAGTGGCTGGCCAAGCACCCGCGGATCACGCTGCACTTCACCCCGACCAGCGGGTCCTGGCTCAACCTCGTCGAGGTCTTCTTCGGGATCATCACCCGACAGGCCATCCGCCGCGGCTCCTTCGACAGCGTCAAGCAACTCGTCGCAGCGATCAGCACCTTCATCGACGGTTGGAACGAGCGCTGCCACCCATTCATCTGGACCAAGACCGCCGAGGAGATCCTGCCCCACGCCACACGGCGAACCAGTTCAGGCGCGCGACACTAGAGGCCGAACGCGCCGCCACCGACGAGGATCGCGACGCCCAATCCGATCAGGACGATGGGGAAGAGGATGTGCTCCCACCGTTCGAGGACCTCGGCGATGGGTCGACGCGTGGCGATGAACTGGGCCATGGCCACCAGCACCGCCACGAGCACGAGGAACACGATGCAGAAGGTGATGACAGCGGGAGTGCTGATGTTGAGGAACACCGGGACGTAGACGCCGATGTTGTCCCCACCGTTGGCGAAGGTGACGCCGGCGACGGTCGCCACTGCAACGCTCTTGCCGGACACGGCGGCATCATCGTCGTCGTCCTCGCCGCGGTAGGCCTGCCACGCGGCCCAGAGGCCCAGCGCGAGGGGGACGAGCCCGAAGTAGGGGATGGCCTCCTCTGGCAGCGCCCACCCCGCCCCCACGGTCACCAGCAGTGCGGCGGCGAGGATCCCGACGAAACCGAGGTACTGCCCGGCCAGGATCTTCGCCGTCGTCCCCGGACGTCCAGCTCCGCGGGCGAAGAAGAGCGAGAGCACGATGATGTCGTCGGTGTTGGTCGCGACGAAGAGCCCGATCGCTTGGAGCAGTGCCGTGACCGTCATGCCCTAGAGCTCTCTTCATGGCAGCCGGGCACCTCGCAGGTGACGTCGAGGCAGGGAGCGTCCTCGTCGACGGCCAACTTGACCTCGACCAGCTCGGTGAGAGCACGCGAAAGGTGGGGGTCAGCGATCTCGTAGAGGGCCTGACGGCCTTCGTGGGTGGCGACCACGATCCCGCAGTCCCGCAGGCACCCCAGGTGGTTGGACACGTTCGAGCGCGTCAGGTCCAGAGCGTTGGCGAGTTCTGCCGGGTGCGCTGGGCACGCCAGCAGCGACAGGAGTATCCGAGAGCGAGTGGGGTCGGCCATCGCCCGGCCCAGGCGCTGCATGGCATCCAAGCGGGAGGCAAGAGTCAGCATGCACTGAACAATACAGTGCATGCTGAACTAAACTTCATCCTGCCCACGTTGCCCGCTGCACGCAAGCTCCCGGTCAGAAGGCTGGA
Organism: Aeromicrobium sp. REDSEA-S32_B7; assembly: GCF_001626145.1. Taxonomy (NCBI): domain Bacteria; kingdom Bacillati; phylum Actinomycetota; class Actinomycetes; order Propionibacteriales; family Nocardioidaceae; genus Aeromicrobium; species Aeromicrobium sp. REDSEA-S32_B7. The sequence goes on along the minus strand of NZ_LUNF01000020.1, from coordinate 47,114 downwards.
TGGCTGTCACCCAAGCGGCCGGGAGCAAGACCGCCGACCCCCGCTCGACCCGTCAAACAACTTCAGACGCGCGACACTAGAACGCAGCCAACCCGCCATCTGGGACTCGACCCTGAGCGACCTGCGTACCCAAGCGCGCAAGAGTAGGACGCTTTGATGTCGTAACGAGAAGAGATGATGGGGCCATGGCGCTTCGAAACCCGACGTACCTCGACACAGATGCCCTTCTTGCGTACGCGGAGTACCACGATCTCGCAGTGCCGCGACAGTCCGACATCGTAGAAACGGCTTCGACGCGCCGCACCGCGGGCGGTTCCGTCGGCCTTTCGGGCTTAGGCCTCTCCGGAGATCGGGGAACGACGGTGGAGTACCAGTCGAGTTATCGGTTGGAGCCGACCGCTCGTTCGACGGCCAGTCGCATCATCGACGCGTTGACACACGAGGGCATCCTGATGGTCGAGCCCAAGGAAGAGCAGCCACTAAGCATCAACGATCTCGTGGAACTCGAGGGATTGACGACCCTGACGACGGCCAGCATGGCGGGGAAGGTCTTCTACCTTCTTCGGAGAGTCATGGAGGCATCCGACCTGGATCTGACCGACCTCGGGGACGTCGATATTGACTCCGATCCTGAGTTCGCCTCGCAGCTCAAGCAGGTGTACCTGAGCAACGAGTTGCTTCCCATCCCATTGCTCCTGGAGATGAAGGACTCCAGCCTTGCCCAACGCGTGTACCTCCACTTCGACCCCGATAACTTTGTCGGTGGTGCCTCAGTCGCTCGAATCGAAGGACGAGTGCGTGTCCTCGGTACAGTGCGTCAGTTGATCGACGGAGGCGGCGAGGGGTTCCTCAGCAGCGAGGAATGGCTGTTGCACGATTGGGAGCACCTGATGAAGCGGATGCTGATGACTCGCATCTCGCAGGAGATTCAGAACTTGGTCAATGCCTTCGAACTCGAACTACCCGCCGACGACGTGAAGGCGTGGCTGGAGGGGCCGGCGATCCTCGTGGACGTCGTCGCCGTGTACTGATTCGGCCCAACCGTGTCAGACGGCGCTTCGCGCCAAGAGAACGAGGCCCCTCAGACGTCCCCGTCGAACAGCGCCGGCTGGTCGACGCTGGGCTTCGGAGCGGGCCTTTCTGGCAAGGACCGTTCGCTTTCCCTGACGAGTACGTACTCCACGAACGCTCCACGTCGCGGAGCGTCGGGTGCGAAGTCGATGACGCCGCGCCGGCGCAGACGAGTCAGTCTGTTCCGGGCTGTCTCAACGTCGCAGTCGAGATAGTTTCGAACATCCTCGTTGGTGATACGTCCATGCCGCTTGAGATGGCGCAATAGTTTTTGATCATCGTGATCGACGGTCGAAGTGCGGTAAGTGATGGCCGACCGCATCGCTGCGACCGTCGTTGGTGTCAATGTGTAGTTGGGGTGGGCTCGTCGTGCGGTCCCTCTCGTGGGATGGACGAGAGAAGCGCTTTGCATCCGTTCGAGAACTCGTTGCGCATCGCCGACGTTGCGTTGCAGGCGAGGCGAGAGGGTTGTCGCGTTCACCGATCGTGAGTTCCTCAAGGCAGTGAGAGCCATGAGCACGTCGACGTCCTCTGCCAAAGTGTCACTGATCGCCTCGCTTCGGAGAAACCGTGCGAAGGCTTCATCGCCGGCACCTCCAGGCAGTACGACGCGGAATCGGGGACCGTCTTCGAGTACAGGCGGCTCCTTGCCGAGCTTGCCGATCTCGCGGAAGATTCGGTCAAATCCGAGTCCGCTCATCTCGGCCAGCCGCAGTCGCGCCATGTGCGCGGCGAGCACGCGGTTTCGCGGACTGGCGGTGTCGTGAAGGAGTCGATCCAGGCGAAGGTTGGGAAGCAATCCGCCGGGGCTCGAAACGGCTAGTTCGGCCGGGCTGTGGATGATCTCGACAAGCCCAGATGCTTCCCAGTCTCGGTGCGCGAAGGCATTGGCGAAGATCTCGCGCAGCACATCGTCCGGATAGTCCACCAGTTCGATCTGCTCGGCGCCCACTCGGATGATCTGGGTTTGTGCGATCGCGCCGACGATCGTGATGAGTTGATCGATCAATAGAACCAGAGGGAGTGAGGTGTCTCCGCGCCTCAGCAGCACGCGTCCATCGCCGCCCGGGGAATTCCGCGTCTGGACGTTGACGCCCCACTCCGGGACCTGTTGGAGCGCGTGAGATGTTCCGTAGAGCAGAATCGCCGCCCGTGTCGGGTCGCCATCCTTGGTGGCAATACCAGAAGCCCGGCCGAAAGCCGCGGGATTCTCGAGCGCCATGGCTGCAAGCTCGTCGCTACCTTGGCGTCGGAGTAATCGGGCCCCGTGTTCGAGTGCTGCTGTCGACAGGTCCTTCCACGAGGCTCCCGACGACTCGGCCGACCAGTCTCGCCCCTGCCGGACAGCTCGAAGGCCGCGAAGTTGTTCCCCTTCTAGTGGCATGCACTTGTCTTCGATCCGGATCTTGTAGACGCCCTCGGTGGTGCTGTAGACGTCCATTCCCGGAGGCACGCCGAGAGCGTAGAACGTCTTGCCCTCGATCGTGAGCGCGTGCGCGCGCACGGTGATGGACGGACTGGTGCGTGTGAAGAGGTTGGCAACCAGTTCAGACAGGGGCCATCGAACCGGGTCGACACCGACTAATGCCTGGGCTCGAGTCGGCGCCTTGTCGGCAACGCCGACGATCAACACCCCACCGTTGCCGTTGGCGAAACACACGACGGACTCGGCGAGGTCCTTGAGGAACTTCTCGGGAGCTCGGCGATCACCGGAGGGAGGGAACCGCTTGAAGTCGAGCGCCTCGTCCTCTACATCGCCCGCGATCCAGCCGTCGCCGATCTGCGCGATCGCGCGCTCTGCCGTTCCTGCGACATCCATACCTTATGGTATCGCGTATGATCTGACGCAACAAGTGTACGTGTATCATACGTTGTCCAAACGATGGCCACGTCACCCGTCCTGTTCGCGGTGCGCGCACCACTAGCCGTAATCCGCCGCCGGTGCGCCGCTGCTCCGTCACCGTAGACGCCGCCCAAACTTCCGACCTGTGTCGAGACCGTATGCGCGGCGGCTCCTGAGGCATAGAGCGACCGTCTTGTGGCTAGGCGATCACCCTGTTTCTGCAACCGGTCGAAGGTTCGAGATTCGAGTCCGCCAGTCTGCGCCTCCCGCCGCGGGCGGCGACTTGCATTCGTGTGAGGACGTAGCTCAGCCCAGGTTCCTGGAGATGCCGACCAGCCATGGCCAGTTCGGTAACCCCACCACGCGACGGTTGATCGAAGAGCAACAGCGATGTCTCCGCCTGCTGGTAATTTCGTGACCTACAGCGAAGAGGCGGCATGGCTGAGAATCTGGACGCGGCGATCGTGGATCTTGAACGACAGATCAAGGAAGTACGCGCGCGTCGGCTGACTATCCAGAGATCTGCGGCGCAGGAGAGCAGTGTGCGACTCGCACTCACACCCGTGCAGCGCGACCGGTCTGTGAGCACGTCCCCCAAGGTTGATGAACTCATCGATCGAGTGCAGACGCTCCACGACGAGCTCGCCAGTCTGTGGGACGACGATGAACGTATCCGCCTGATGCTGGAGAAGGTGCGAAAGTCCGGCTACAGCCCAGATATCGGAGACCTTGCTCGCCTACTAGAACGCTCCGCCGCCGAGCGCGACGCGTTTCTGGATGCCGAAGCAGTTGGTCGCTCCTAATGGCCAGAGGAAAGCACGGCCACGCATCCTCGCGGCGACGCGCATCACTCGCACAGGCGCGACTCGAAGCACTCCGAGGTGAACTCGAGGGCGAGCAAGCCGCGCTTGCGGAGGCCGAGTTCGCGACCCGAGCGGTAGACGGACTACGTGAACAGGCTCGGACCGAGTCAATCGAGCGGGACAGATCTGTCGGCGCGCAGGTTGAACGCCTTGAGAACGAAGCGGACGCTTTGAATCAGGCCGTCAAGCAGGCGCGCGCCACATCACTGCAAGTCCAGCAAGCCTGGGAGAAGGCGTCCGACGCTGTGATCGACGCGCTCGGTGGTGGCCGAGATGGCATCGAGCGGTTCATGAGCATCGTCGGGCAAGGCGGATACATCAGCGACAACCCCGCCGAGCGTCGGCTCGACCACGAGGCCATCATCAGGCTCCAGTATCTACGGGGGGCCCGCAAACGCGGACCGACCGAAGCCGACGGAGAGAAACGCTGGGGACTCGCTGCGCATGCCGGCATGTTTGCTCGGCAACGGCGCCTCAGGCTTGCCTCAAAGGACACGTGCCCAACTCCAGACATGACAGCCGAACAAGTCGCTGCGCTTGAGGAACTCATCTCGGTGACCGGCCCACTCTTGAAGACGCACCCGACCACGCTCCAAGCCGACGCACTCTACGCATGGCATCCGCTTCCCTGGGTGCAAGGTGTCCAAGCCGCCGAACAGGACGTCGTCTTCAAGGACCTGGGTTTCGCCGCAGGCACGGGGGAGATTAGTGCGCCGGTCCTAGGTGATGACTGGCCGGCGCCATCTGCCGCGCTCGCCGCCACCATCCGGGAACGCCTCTCCCACCGCGACGTCGACGAACTTGTTGAGGAGTGGCGAGACCGACTGATCCTCGGTGAGGCGTTGGTCAGCAGCCTGGGCGATGCGCATTCCGACTTCTCGGTTGGCCCACAGCACCCCCGGCCTGGACGCGCGGCGACTTTGCGTCACCTGTACGCCAAGTCCTCCATCGGGACCTGGTCGCGCGCTCTTGAGACCGGAAGTGACGGGGCGTGGGCGGGCAACCTCGCGGTCGCTATGACTACTGCAACGGCCTTCTGGCTTCCGGCCGGCCAGACGTTCTCGTTCGCGGACTCTGAGCCACTAACCGAAGAGGATGCCGACTCTCTGCGATTGCCCTTCCCGCAAGTTTTCCTGGCCTTTGCCGAGCCTCTTTCGATACAAGCAGTACGAGCACCGAGCGAAGACGAGGTCCGCGCGCTTGAGGTCCTCGATCTCGCGGCTCGGCGGATGTTCTTGAAGTCGTCCACAGACCTCGGAGCACTCTTCAGCGAAGCTGTGGATGCGCTGGGAGCACTCGATCTAGAACAGGTCCTGCAGGTCCGCGGTGGCCGCGTCGAGGGCGTATTACTCCTGGCGGACTCGCTTGGGCGGTTGACCGACAACTTCGCTTGGTGCGTGCGCCTCCCCTCCGGGGCTACGAAGACCTTGGGCAGGCACGTAATTCCGGCACGAGTGTCGAAGACACGACATGCGGCCTTGCTTCGGAATCTCATCGCAGTCACGGCATGGGCGGATTGGCACGAACCCGATGTCGCCGCAGCCGTGCCGAGCGGCACGAGCGTGCGCGATGCCATCGAACTGCTCGGCACCGATTCGATGGTGCGCGATATCAATCGCACTGGTGGAGGTTCCGTCCGCGTTCTGAACGTGAGATCCACCGTCGGCTCGTCTGGGCACGCTGAGCCGACTGGTCGAATTATGGCGCCACATGTCCGCAGGGGGCACTGGCGTCGACAGCGTCACGGTCCCGGCCGGCTCGAGATCAAACGGATCAGGATTGCGCCCGTTGCAGTCAACGCGGGCCGCGGAGACGCCCTGCCTCGGGTCTATGTTTTGCCCCGGCCCGGTGGCGGGCAGGTCGGGTAGGCCGGCGCTGATGCGGCCGCCTCGGACCTATGATCTCGACTTTCTATTGCGGCTTCATGGCGAGGATGCGGATCACCGCCGTGACTTCGAATCTGGATCTCGAGCGCTACTTCAAGAGGTCTGAGGCGTCAACGTCCAGTGCGTGCGCGAGCTTCCAGACGACCGCCACCGAGACGTTCTGTGTGCCTCGCTCAAGCCGACTGATCGTGATGAAGTGCACGGCGGAGCGTTCGGCAAGTTCGACCTGAGTGAAGCCGGCGGACCGTCGCAGTTCTGCTACGCGGTGGCCTAGTTCGCGCAGGCGGCAGGCCATGCGATCGTCCTGTAGGGGCTGTGCGGGACGGTCGCCGCCGTCGACCTTTTCGCTGCTCAAGTGACCGCCTCCACGCGTCCCGTCCGGATCTGGAGTCTAGACGGGCGATCTGACGGAACCTTTGACGTTTCCGCAGGTCAGAGGCCCTTTGAATTGCCTCAAACGAACTGTTGGAATTGTCTCAACTACCCGAGGTGGTCAGGAGCGGGGTCGAACCGCTGACCTTCCGCTTTTCAGGCGGACGCTCTACCAACTGAGCTACCTGACCGTCGCCCGTCGTCGTGCCGGGCGACGATCACCTTATCGCACGTCCTCGGAGGGACGCGCAGGCGGTGACCGTCGCCCGCGACGAGCGGGCTCAGACGACGGTGACGGCGTCGTCGAAGGAGATGCGCGGCAGCCGGTCGCCCCACGCGTCGGGGCCGGGGTGACCGATGTTGATGACGTACTCGGAGCGCCACGACGTGCCCGCGAGGAACTCGGCGTCGACGCCGGCGCGGTCGAAGCCGGCCATCGGTCCTGCGGCCAGACCTGCCGCGCGGATGGCGAGGATGAGGTAGCCCGTCTGGAGCGCGGTGTTGAGACGTGCGTTGTCGACGCGCAGCTCGGCGTCGTCGTCGAACATCGTGCGCACACCGGGCGCGTGGGGGAAGTGCTCGGCGAGTCGCTCCTGGAACGCCTCGTCGGCCGCGACGATGACGACGGCCGGCGCCGACGCGGTCTTCGCCTTGTTGCTGCCGCCCATGTGCTGGACGAGGCGCTCGCGGGCCTCGGGGCTCTGCACCACGACGAGGCGCAGCGGCTGGTTGTTCATCGCCGTCGGGCCGAAACGGAACAGGTCGTGGATCGCGCGGATGTCCTCGACCGTCACCGGCTCGTCGGTGAACGTGTTCGCGGTACGCGCCTCACGGAACAGCGTGTCGAGGGCCGCGTCGTCGAGGACGTACGGCGTCGTGCTCGTGGAAGTCATGGAATGTTCAACGAAGGGCGGTGAGGGCCGATTCCCGGTGTGACGCAGGCCATCTGGGGTCGGCGGTTTACCACGGTCCCGTGGTAAACGTCGTCGTCCCGAGGCAAGGATCCCGCGGGACGACGACCTTTGCCGTGGGAAGTCGGGACTGCGGGAGGGGCGACGGCTGCCGGCTCCCGAGTCGGCGGGGGGACGACGAAGGGCCCATGCCTGCTGGCATGGGCCCTTCCTCGTGCTTCTCTGCGACCCCGACGGGACTCGAACCCGCGACCTCCGCCGTGACAGGGCGGCGCGCTAACCAACTGCGCCACGGGGCCTTGCAGTGCGGCTCAACCGCGGACGCAACTGTATCCCATGCCCGCGACCACCCACACCAGGGCCCCCTCCCGGACGACTCGGCGGGGGGCGCGGCGGCGCGGACCTATCACGACCGATCCCTCGCCAGCACCGCTCCCGCATCGTGGGACGTCGCCCGAGCGGACGTCCGGGACGGTTCGATCACCCCCATGAGCCCACGACGTCGCCGCCACGCCCTGCCCCTCGCGCAGCTCGTGGAGCAGGCGACCTGTGTGGCCGAGCAGGTGCGGGCCGAGCTCCACTCCGTGCACGCCGACCCCGACGAGCGGTGGCACGTGCGCCTGCACCACGACGCCGACGTCGACGTCTGGCTCATCTCCTGGACGGAGGAGCAGGGCACGCAGCTCCACGGCCACGGCGGGTCCAGCGGCGCGTTCACCGTCGTCGCCGGCGAGCTCGACGAGCTCGTGTGGGACCCGGGCGCGCGCGAGCTCGAGGAGAGCACCCGCACGCGCGGCGACGTGGTGGCGTTCGGTCCCGGCTACGTGCACGACGTGCGCAACACGCGGGAGGCCACCGCCGTGAGCGTCCACGTGTACTCGCCCCCGCTCGAGCGGATGGACTTCTTCGACGTCGAGCGTGGCCCGGACGGCTCCGACCGGTTGGTGCGCCTCGCGCACGTCTGGAGCGACGACCCCGAGATCGCCGCCCCCGAGAGCGTCCGCGGACCCGCGGCAGGACGGGTCGCGTCGTGAGCGCGCTGCCCGTCGAGCCGACCCGACGACGCGCCCGCTTCGCCTCCGTCGACGCGCTGCTCGCCGACGCCCGACGCCACCTCGTGCGCGTCACGCCCCACCAGGCCGCGCACCGTGTCCGAGCCGGCGCCGTCCTCGTCGACATCCGACCGCAGTGGCAGCGCGAGGCCGACGGGGTGGTGCCGGGTGCGCTGCACGTCGACCGCAACCACCTCGAGTGGCGTCTGCACCCCGAGTCGGGGGCGAGCCTGCCGCAGGCGGCGTGGGACGCCGAGTGGATCGTCCTGTGCACCGAGGGCTACACGTCGTCGCTCGCCGCCGCTGCGTTGCGCTCGCTCGGCCTCGACGCCACCGACGTCGTCGGGGGGATCCACGCCTGGCGTGCGGCCGGACTCCCGGTCTCGACCGTTCCGATTGCCGATGTCAGTGGGGCCGGGGAGACTGTCGTCCCATGATCGAGTACCGGTCCGTCGGGAAGACGTTCCCGGACGGGACCCAGGCCGTCGCCTCCTTCGACCTCACCATCCCCTCGCGCACCACCACCGTGTTCGTCGGTTCCTCCGGCTGTGGCAAGACGACGCTGCTGCGGATGGTCAACCGCATGGTCGACCCGACCGCCGGCCAGGTGCTCATCGACGACGTCGACGTCGCCACGCAGAACCCTGTCGCCCTGCGACGCAGCATCGGGTACGTCATGCAGCACGCCGGCCTGCTGCCGCACCGCAAGGTCGTCGACAACGTCGCCACGGTGCTCCGGCTCAACGGCTCCGACAAGAAGTCGGCCCGGGAGCGGTCGCTGGAGGTGCTGCACACGGTCGGGCTCGACGAGACCCAGGCGCGCAAGTACCCGGGCCAGCTGTCCGGCGGGCAGCAGCAGCGCGTCGGTGTGGCCCGCGGTCTCGCCGCCGACCCCAACATCCTGCTCATGGACGAGCCGTTCGGTGCCGTCGACCCGATCGTCCGGCTCGAGCTGCAGGCCGAGCTGCGTCGGCTCCAGACCCAGCTCGACAAGACGATCGTGTTCGTCACCCACGACATCGACGAGGCGTTCGCGCTCGGCGACCAGGTCGTCATCCTCAAGAAGGGCGGCGAGGTGGCCCAGGTCGGTGCCCCGGCCGACATCCTCGCCCGGCCGGCCGACGACTTCGTCGCCAGCTTCGTCGGTCTCGACAAGGGCGGCCGCTCGCTGCACGTGGAGGATCGCGAGGGCCGCAAGGTCGTCGTCGACGCGTCGGGGCGTCCCGCCGGCGTGCTGGAGGGCTGACCCGTGGAGTGGGCGTGGCGCAACCGTGACCAGGTGCTCGAGCTGTTCTGGCAGCACACCTGGCTGAGCGTCGTGCCCCTCGTGATCGGGTTCGCCGTCGCCGTGCCGGTCGGCTGGTACGCGAGCCGGCACCCGCGGCTGCGCGGCACGCTGCTCGGCGCGGGCAGCGTGCTGTACACGATCCCGTCGCTGGCGCTGTTCGTCACGCTGCCCGGCATCATCGGGACGGGCTTCCTCGACCCCCTCAACGTGGTCGTGGCCCTCAGCATCTACGCCGTCGCGATCATGGTGCGCACGGCTGCCGACGCGTTCACGTCGGTCTCGCCGGCCGTCCTCGACTCCGCGACCGCCACCGGGTACTCCTCCCGCCAGCGCGGGTTCGGCGTCGAGCTGCCGCTGGCCGGACCGGTCCTGCTGGCCGGCATCCGCGTGGTCAGCGTCTCGACCGTCAGCCTGGTCAGCGTCGGTGCCCTGATCGGCGTCTCCAGCCTCGGGTCGCTGTTCACGAACGGCTACCGACGCGACTTCCTCACCGAGATCGTCGTCGGCCTCGTGGGTATCGTCGTCCTGGCACTCGTCCTCGACGCCCTCCTGGTGCTCGCCGGTCGGCTGCTCATGCCGTGGGATCGCCCCAGCCGGCGCGCCAAGGGTCCGTTCTGGCGTCGGCTCGCGGGCGGTCGGACCGTCGAGAGCGGCATGTCGCTGGGGGGTCAGGCATGAGCGTCGTCTCCGACGCCGTCGACTGGCTCACCGACGGCGCGCACTGGACCGGCGACGCCGGCATCCCGAACCGCGTGCTCGAGCACCTCGGCTACACCGGACTCACCCTCGTCGTGGCCTCGGCGATCGCCGTGCCGCTCGGGCTCTACATCGGCCACACCGGACGCTTCCGCGGCCTGGCGATCGGGGTCACCGGCGCGCTGCGCGCGCTGCCCACGCTCGGGGTGCTGACGCTCCTCACGCTGCTGCTCGGCCTCGGTCTCGAGGCGCCGATCCTCGCACTCACGGTGCTGGCGGTGCCGCCGTTGCTCGCCGGTGTGTACGCGGGCGTGGAGTCCGTCGACCCCCAGACCGTCGACGCCGCCCGCGCGCAGGGCATGACCGAGTGGCAGGTGCTCACCCGCGTCGAGGTGCCGCTGGGCCTGCCCCTCGTCGTCGGCGGCTTCCGCGCCGCGACGCTGCAGGTCGTCGCGACCGCGACCGTCGCGGCCTACGTGTCCCTCGGCGGCCTCGGGCGCTACATCTTCGACGGCCAGGCCGTGCGCGACTACCCGCAGATGGTCGGCGGGTCGGTCGTCGTGGTCGTCCTCGCGCTGCTGCTCGACGGTCTGTTCGCCGTCGCGCAGGCGGCGGCCGAGCGGCGCGCCCGCCCCTCCCGACCGGCCACCAGCGCTTCCTCCAGCACCGATCCGACCCCCACCAGCCAGAGCACGACCACCCCCTAGGAGAGACATGTCCGTGCACAAGATCGGGCTCGGCGCCGCGCTCGCGGCTGCTGCCCTGACGTTGACCGCCTGCGGCGGCGACCCCACCGAGTCGGGCGCCTCCAGCTCCGACTCCGACACGATCGTCATCGGTTCCGCCGACTTCGGCGAGTCCGAGATCATCGCCGAGATCTACGCCCAGGCGCTCGAGGCCAAGGACGTCAAGGTCGAGAAGAAGCTGCGCATCGGCGCGCGCGAGGCCTACATCCCGGCGCTGGAGAACGGCGAGATCGACCTGATCCCCGAGTACACCGGCAACCTCCTGCTCTACTTCGACAAGAACGCCACGGCCACCGAGTCCGGCGCCGTCGACGACGCGCTCGAGGACGCGCTGCCCGAGAAGCTCGAGACCTTCGAGCCGGCCGCCGCCGAGGACAAGGACTCCTACAACGTCACGTCGGAGCTGTCGGAGAAGGAGGGCATCACCTCCATCGGCGACCTCAAGAAGCTCGGCACCGTCAAGGTCGGCGGCAACCCCGAGTTCGAGACCCGCTCCTACGGCGTGCCTGGCCTGAAGAAGGTCTACGGCGTCGAGGACGTCGACTTCACGGCGATCAGCGACTCCGGTGGACCGGCGACGGTCAAGGCGCTGAAGGACGGCGACGTCGACGTCGCGAACATCTACTCCACGACCCCCTCCATCGCCGCCAACGACCTGGTGACGCTCGAGGACCCGGAGAACCTCATCGCGGCGCAGAACATCGTCCCGCTGATCAACGAGGCGAAGGCCAGCGACACGGTCGAGGACACGCTCGACGCGGTGTCGGAGCAGCTCACCACCGAGGACCTCATCGAGCTGAACGGTCGCGTCGACGGTGACGAGAAGGCTGATCCGGCCACGGTCGCCAAGGAGTGGCTGCAGGAGAAGAACCTCATCTGAGGTCGTCCGCACCCACCCGACGCCCCCTCCTCACGGCCTCTCCCGAGGCGCGGGGAGGGGGCGTCGTCGCGTGCGAGCACGCCGCCTCGACCTGTGGCACCCTGTGACTCGTGCCACACGCAGACCTGCGGGGGATCTCCTTCCACCACACCGACACTGGCGAGCCCTGGCCGGGTGCGCCGACCCTCGTGATGGGTCATGGTCTCCTGTTCAGCGGGTGGATGTTCCACCCGCAGGTGGCTGCGCTGCGCGACCGGTACCGGTGCATCACCGTCGACTGGCGCGGGCAGGGCGACACGCCGGCGGCCGAGGACGGGACCGCCGACATGGACTCCCTGACCGACGACCTGGTGGCCCTGCTGGACCACCTGGGTCTCGGAGCCGTGCACTACGCCGGTCTGTCGATGGGCGGCTTCGTCGGCATGCGCCTCGCCGCCCGGCACCCGGAGCGGGTGCGCTCGCTCGTGCTGCTGGACACCAGTGCCGGTCCCGAGGACCCGGACAAGGTGGCGCAGTACCGGCTGCTGGCCCGGGTCTACCGCTGGCTCGGCATCGGACCGGTGCGCGGCAAGGTCGAGCCGCTGATGTTCGGGCCGCACCTGCTCGCGTCACCACGGCGCGCGGAGGTCGTCGACCCGTGGGTGGCGAAGCTGCGCACGGTCGACCGGCGCGGCATGCGCGCCGCCATCCTCGGGGTCACCGACCGGCAGCCGGTGGTCGACGAGCTGCCCCTGATCACCGCTCCCACGCTCGTCGTGGTCGGGGCCGACGACGTCGCGACGCCCGTGGCCAAGGCGGAGGCGATCGCGGCCGCCATCCCCGGCGCACGGCTCGAGGTCGTGCCGGATGCCGGGCACTCCAGCACCGTCGAGCAGCCGGAGGCGGTCACGCGACTCATGGAGTCGTTCCTCGCCGAGCACTGACGGCCCGGACCACGCTGCTCGTCGCCCGCTCAGCCGAGGACGGTCCACGGCCGACGTGGCACCGTCGCAGGGTCGAAGGACTCCAGGAGCTCGGCGGGGCTGTCGCCCACGAGGCCCAGCGACTCGACGAGCATCGACCACGCGCGGTCGCGACCGAGGTCGGGCAGGGTCACCGCGCCGTCGCGCTTCGCGAGGCGGCGGCCGTCGACGTTGACCGCCAGCGGCACGTGCGCGTACGTGGGCTGGGGCAGGTCGAGCAGCGACGCGAGGTAGGCCTGGCGGGCTGCCGAGGTGAGGAGGTCGTCGGCCCGGACCACCTGGTCGACGTCCTGCGCGGCGTCGTCGACGACCACGGCGAGGTTGTAGGCGGGGGTGCCGTCGTTGCGGCGCAGCACGACGTCGTCCACGACGCCCTCGACGTCACCGTGCAGGACGTCGTGCACCGTCCAGGAGGTCACGGCGGCGCGCAGCCGCAGGGCGGCAGGCCGCGCCGTCGCCCGGGCCTCCCGCTGCGCGTCGGTCAGGTCGCGGCAGGTTCCCGGGTAGGCGCCCGGCGGCAGGTGCGGCGCGGAGGGCGCCTCCTGGACCTCGCGACGGGTGCAGAAGCAGGGGTAGACGAGGTCGGCGTCCGCGAGCGCCTGGACGGCCGCGTCGTACGCCGCGAGGCGCTCGGTCTGGCGGACCACCGGTCCGTCCCAGTCGAGCCCGAGTGCGGCGAGGTCGTCGAGCTGTCGCTGTTCCGCGCCCGGACGGACGCGGTCGAGGTCCTCCACGCGCAGGACGAAGTCCCGCCCGGTCGAGCGCGCGAACAGCCAGGCGAGCAGCGCCGTGCGGAGGTTACCGACGTGCAGGTCGCCGGACGGCGAGGGAGCGAAGCGTCCGGCGGGCATCTTCGGAGTATGTCGGATGGGTCTCGACGTAGCGGACGACCATCGTGACGAGGCGGTGGGCCCCGAGCAGGAAGATGGCGCCGACGAAGAGCGTCAGGACGAGGCTGAGGAAGGTGAGGAAGACGACGACCATGACGCCACTGTAGGTCGCGAACTACACCGTTCCAACTTGGATCTGCGCAGGTCAGACGGGATCTCTGGAGATTCGCCCATGATGTGACGAAGATCACTCCGAGGGTTCCCGTGGCGTGCTCGGGCGGGTGGACGTGCGGCCGGACGGGACGCACGACCGATGGTGGCGGGTCCGGGGGCGCGGGTGCCCGCTCCCGTAGGATCGGCTCTCGTCGGGCAGTGCGCCCGAGACCCTGAGGAGGCGTGGTGGTGGCGGAGTCGAACGCGTCGACGATGCGCTCGCTCGACCGTGCCATCGACGTGCTCGAGGTCCTGGAGGCCGCGCCGCACGGGCTGCGGCTGAGCGAGATCGCCCGCCGCTCGGGTCTGCACGTGGCCACCGCCCAGCGGATCCTGGGAGCGCTCGAGGCCCGTGGTCGGGTCGAGCGCGAGGACAACCGGTACCGCGCCGGGGTCGGCCTGCTCTTCGGGGCGCACGCCTTCCTGACCGGCAGTCCGCTAGTGCTGAACGCCCGTCCCGTGCTGCAGGACCTCGCCGCCGAGACCGGGCTCGCCTCGTCGGTCTTCGTGCGCACCGGCACCAGTCGCGCCGTCATCGCCCGTGTCGAGGGCTCCAACCCGCTGCGCTACGAGCTGCCCGTCGGGGAGCGGCTGCCGCTGCACCTGGGAGCGGGCAAGGTGCTCGCCGCCTACCTGCCGGAGTCGTTGCAGCAGCGGGTGGTCGACGAGGCGGTGCCGTTCGTCACCGCCAGCGGCGTCGAGATCGACGTCGAGGCGTGGCGCGAGGCTCTGGTGACGATCCGAGCGCGCGGCTACGTGGTCTCCGAGGGAGAGCGCGTCATCGGTGCCCGCTCCGTCGCGGCCGCCGTGCGCCTGGGCGACGACGTCGTGGCCGCCCTCCAGGTGGCGGGCACGACCGAGACGTTCCCGGAGTCGCGGATCGAGGCGTGGTCGGCAGCCGTGCGCAACGCCGCCTCGGCACTCGGTCGCCGACTCTGAGCCCTGCTCGCCGGAGCGGACCGCTCGCTCAGCGCAGCGCCGTCGCGTTGGCCGGCGAGCCGACCCCGCCCTCGAGGTGCAGCGGCTTGACGACGACGAGGCACTGCCAGCGCTGGTCCTGCGCGCACGCCGCCGCGAGGGCGTCGAGACGCCACAGCTCGCCGAGCGGCATCCCGAGGGAGGCGATCAGCTCCTGGTGCATCATGCCCGCGTCGTCGACGGCCGACGCGGCGAACTCGCTGTCGGGCACCACAGGGAGCCGCTCGACCGCGAACGTGTCAGTGGCGAACAGGGCGACCCGGTGGTCCCAGAGCCACCTGGGGAGTGCGCGGCGCTGCGCGAAGCCCGTGGCGCAGCGACGGTCGCGGACCTCGGTGCGCGCCTCGCGGTCCAGGCCGAGGTACCACGACGCCCAGCCGGTGTGCACGAGCACGAGGTCGCCCGGCTCGACGGCGACGTACCTCGAGGACCTCGCCCCGCGCGTGGTCGAGCGGCGCACCGAGACCGGCCCGGGCGGCCGCGACGTCGAGCAGCACCCCGCGACCCACCACGGGCCGTTCGGCCCAGCGCTGCACCCCGAGGGTAGGACTGCCGACGGCGATCTGTGCGTCGGCGTGCCCGTCGTAGAACCCCCAGTCCTGGGCGCGACGGTGCCGCAGACCGTCGACCTGCGAGCTCGCCTGCAGGAAGAAGTCGAGGCTGTCGTCGCGCGACTGCGGGTGCCCGGCGACGATCGTGTGCCGAGGCGCCTGGCGGGCGCGCGCCATGGGCGGGTCGAAGGCCGCGAGGCTGTGGTCGAGGTTCACGACCTCGCCCGTCCGCACCAGCGACGACGCCGCAAGCACCTGCTCCGGTCCGGCGAGGTCGGCCATGCCGCGCTCGCTGGTCGGGTCGAACAGTCCCCAGGTGGAGCCGGGAGGGGCGTCACCGCGTCGCAGCAGGTCGTCGTAGGACGCGGTGACGTCGAGGCGCCCGTCAGGCATCCTCGTCCCTCGCGCTGGCGGGTCGCAGGTACTCGAGCGCGAACGCGAACAGCCCGCACACGGTGGCGACCGTGAAGGTCGGCGGCCCGAGCCGTTCGCCGATCGCGGCCACCGCGGGACCGTCGCCGGCGACGAGCTGCACGGCCTGCGCCCCGACGAGCACGAACCCGCCGGCCAGGAACACCAGGAGAGTGACGACGAAGCCGAGGCGCAGGAAGGACCGCAGTCGAGCCGTCGCCGGTCTCTCGGACGGTGCGGCGGACGGATCGATGGTCGTCGGGTGGTCGAGGGGGTTCATACGGGCAGCACTCCAGACGCGATGAGGACGCCGATGCCCAGGATGGGCAGGCAGAAGTAGGTGACGAGGGGGCGGAACATCTTGGCGGGGTCGACCTGGGCGAGTCCTGCGGCGACGTAGATCGGCGCACCGGACGGGGGCGAGGCGCCCTCGGTCGAGGCGAAGATCAGGACGGCCGTCGCCGCCACGGCCGGCTCGACGCCGACCCCGATGAGCGCGGCCACCGCCACCGGTCCGATCGCCGCCATCGTGGCCGACGCGGTCAGCGGGATGGCGATCGCGACCACGACGGCTCCGACGATGAGCGCCATCACCGGGCGGGGGGCGTCGACAGCCTCCAGCGCGGTGGTCAGCTGCGCGGGCAGACCGAGCTCGCCGAGCACGTTCGCCGCCGCGAACGCGGCCACGATCGTCACGCCGATGACTCCGAACCGCGGCGCGGCTCCCGCGAGGAGCTCGAACCAGTCGCGTCCCCCGCGGGGCAGGTGTCGCCGGCCGAGGAGCCCGACGATCGCGATCATGAGGACGGGGATCCAGACGATGAGGCTGAGCGCCTCACCCGTGTCGACGCCGACGTAGTCGCTGAGCCGCGCCGACGTCCAGCCCATCGTGAGCAGGACCGGCACGACCATGCCGATGAACAGGGTCAACGAGGTCCACCCGCGGGAGAAGCTGCGCCCGAACGGCAGTCGGTCAGCGGGGTCCATCGCGCGCAGGTCGTACTTGCGGACCATGTAGGCGTTCACCACGAGGCGCACGCCGAGGCACCAGAGACCACCGACCGCCAGCGGGATGACCAGCTCGTCCACCGTGAGCGTCCCGGTGGTCGCCAGGGCGCCCGTGAGGATGAACATCGTCGAGCTGAACGGGAAGGTGACGCCCATGCCGGCGCACCCGGCGACGACGCTGCCCGCGATCTCCGGGCGGACCTGGGCGCGCTTCATCCAGGGGATGGTGATCGAGCCGACCGCCGCCGTGACCGACGCGCCCACGTGGGCGACGGAGCCGAACGCCCCGGCCGCGACGGTGCTCGTGTAGACGGGTCCGCCGCGGACGCGGCCGAGCACCGAGTTCAGGATGTCGATCATCCGGTCCAGCACCGGCGTCTGGCCCAGGACGTAGCTCATGAAGACGAAGGCAAGGCCCGCGAACATGACCTGCTCCTGCGTGGCCTCCCAGAACGCGTGGGTGAGGACGGTCCAGGCGTCGGCGCCGGCGAAGGCCGTGACGACGAGCAGGCCGACCAGCATGGCCTCGCCGATGTTGCGGCCGAGGACGAAGTTCCAGACGATGATGGCCGCCATGTAGACGAGCAGGGCGATGATCGCGCTCACGACACCTCCTCCTGGGCTCGACGGTACGCGTCGACGGCTGCCGAGATGCCCTCACGACGCCGGGCCTCGTCCTCCTGCACGGCGCGGGCGGCGGGGAGGAGGGCGGGAGCCTCGTGCGGCCGGACGAAGGTGACGCCGTCGCCGTCGGCCACCACGAGGTCGCCCTCGAGGCACACGACCCCGCCCACCGACACGGGCTCACCATGATGAAAGGGCCCGTTCTTGTAGGGGCCGGCGGCGTTGCGGGCGCGGTGCCAGATGGGGAAGCCCATGTCCTGCAGGTCCTCCGCGTCGCGGATGGCGCCGTCGATGACCATGCCGGCGACCCCCTTGGCGATGAGGCGACCGGCGATGAGCTCACCGACCAGGGCGCGGCTGGTGTCGGCCTGTCCGTCGACGACGATCACGTCGTGCGGGCGGGCCTGCTCGATGATGCGCTGGATCCCGACGTTGTCGCCGCCGGCGACGGTCACGGTGCGGGCGCGGCCGACCATGGTCGCACCGCGCCACGGGGCATGCAGGTCGCGGGTGATGCCGAGACGACCGCGGGCGTCGCCGATGTTGGCCACCGGCAGGTCCTCCCACGCACGGAGCACGTCGGCGTCGACGATCGTGTGGTTCTCGGCGAGCTGCTGGTGCAGGGCCGCGGTCGCGCGGGCCATGACGGGCACGAGGCCCGCGTCGGCGATCTGCCGGGTGGCGTCGCGCATCTCGTGCGCGCGGCGTGCGGCGTGCTTGTAGGTGCTGTCGTAGAGCCGGTCCATCGCGACGGCGCCGTCGGCGAGCTGCTCGGCGACCTGTTCGCGGGTCCAGTCCTCGAGCCCGGCGGCTCGGCCGGCCTCGAGTGTCTCGACGATGAGCGCCGCGACTCCCTTCATCCAGCTCGAGCGGACCAGCTTGCGGGTGGCGGCGTCGCCGGGCGCCCCGCCGATGTCGTCGACGTCGGCACCGAGCGCGGCGAACAACGAGGCGGCGACGGGGCTGCCGGAGCCGCTGACGATCAGCGGGGTGCGAGCGCCGAAGGTCGGGACCGAACCGATCACGGCGACGTCGGCGAGGAGGACGTCGTGCCCCTCGAGCGCGGCGCGGACGTCGTCCTTGAGGGCCGACGAGCCCGAGTTCAAGTCGGCGAAGCAGGAGCCGGGACGCATCGCGGTGGCGGCCTCGGTGGCGACGGCCACGGCGGCACGCGCGCCGGTGAGGCCGAGCACGACGTCGGCCTCGAGGACCGCGTCGGCGATCGAGATCGCGCGGACGACGTGGTCGGGCGTGGGGACGTCGCCGGGGTCGTAGCCCGTGACGTCCCAGCCCTGCCTCGTGCAGGCGGAGGCGTACAGCGCGCCGGCTTCACCCAGTCCAAGTACCGCTACGTGCATCAAATTCTCATTCCGTGAGAGGTTGTATCGAAATGAGTGTGAGGGGCGGCACACCATTCGTCAAGCGCTTCACGTGACGGGGACCACGTGCCGGGCCCTGGAGATGCCTTGGTGTAGTGCCTTCAGGGCGCATGGGCGGGCGTGACGCAGCACGACGGCGTCACGGCGCGACGCCGGAGGACGCGGCGGTGACGCGTGCGAGAGGGCGGGCCGCCGAGCGACCCGCCGGTGGTGAGGGGTCCACGTTATTCGTTTCGGCCTCTCCTGCTTGGCCCCGTGAAGTCAGTTGGTCGACTTCCCTACGACAGGGCTGCCCGTTTCCTAGAGTTTCCGAACGCTCACGATTCGCCTGGAATGGCGGCGGAGTCGCGCGAGGTTGGCCTCTCCCGGGCTGCTGGATACGGGCTGATCGCCGCGTTCGGACGCCGAGATTTGCGGCTTCTCCGGGCTGACCTTCACAAGACGGTTCGACGGCGCGAACTGGGTCGATCTTTCCTAGAGAAAGCCCCAGCCGACGGCGACGCCGTCGGCTGGGGCTGGGAGTGGCGCGGTGTTATGCGGCGGGCTGTTGCAGCCTCGCGAGCAGGGTCTCGCGGTCTCTGGTCTGTTTCGTCTTTGACCGGTCCGGGAACGTGAGTGGTTCGCCGGGTGTTCGGTCGAAGGCGTGGTTCTCTACGAAGCGTTCGTAGTTCTTGTAGTTGGTGACCGCGATGGTGCAGGCGGCGAAGAGCATGTTGAGCGAGTTCTTGTAGGCACTGAACTTGTACATGCTGTGGTCGCCACCGGATGGGCTGACCAGTGTGGAGAAGAACCGTTCGGTGTCGGATCTGTAGGCGGAGTGGAGGTCTTCGTGAGCCCATGTTCCGCTCATCAGTGGTTGCCAGCGCTTGAGGGTGTCGGCGTCCATGATGATGCTCACTTGGTCCACCAAGCAGACGGTCGGCATGGGTCCCGAGGGGTGTCTCTCGAAGGTGGGCAGGTCGCCCGGCAGATCCATCGACGCCGGGACGCGGGAACACCTCGCCCGACCTGATGCGGCAGGGCAGGAGACCTGCACCCGGTAGGACCCCTCAACGGACTCAGCAGACTTTGCGGACTTCGAGGGGCGTCCCGGCTTGGCGTTCACCACGGGCGTGGGGCGTCCGTTGAGTGGCATCGCAGCGGCGGAGAGCACCGCGTTGGTGTGGTTGTGGATGCTGACGAGCGACCCGTCGCTGGAGAGTACCGGGATCGGGGGCTCCCAGCGGGGCCTGACATGAGGCTTGCGCCTCTTGCCGTCGGTCGGCACCCGTTCGAGTAGATGATCGATGGTGCGTTTGGCGGCAGGGCAGGTGATGCACCCGTTGAAGAGGTAGGGCCCAGCGCCTCCGGGCGCGTCGTCCAGTCCGAGGGCAGTTTTCCGCTTCTCGGACAGGTGCACGCTGTGCGACAGGTCGATGCCCTGTGTCCAGTGCTCCGGATAGGTGACGAGGGTGGAGAAGCCCATGTCGATGAGGCTGGCGTTGAGGCCGTCGGCGCCGGGGTACCCCATGTCGAAGGCGATGTAGTGGCGGCTCCGCCCTCTGCGTTCGGGGCGGATGCCGAAGTCGATCATGCTCTGGAGCGACCTCAGGACGGCGGGACCGGAACCCTTCGACGGAGCACCGATGTTGACGCCGAGGGCGAGCGAAGGGAGTATCGGCGTCCCGACTCGCGACATTCCCACGACGACCGTCAGTCCGAACGCCTCGGCCGCCTTGTACTGGCGGGTGAAGGCAGTGAGCCGGGTTGTCTGCCGAACGGGGATGGTGCGCTTGCCGCCGAGACCGCTCGTGGTGACGCAGATGTGCTCGTCGGCTCCAAGGTCGCCAGCGAAGCCCTTGAGGACGCCGGTGGACAGGTCGTCCGGGTCTGCTGTGGGGTGGAACCTCTTCTGGAGGGCGTAGAGGCTCCCGCGGATCGCGATCTGGTTCACGAGAGCGTGGGAGAGGCGTTCGCGTTCGATGTAGATCGGGTCGGACTGCCACTCCTCGATCGTTTCCTTGGAGTGGCGTCGACCAGCGTGACCGTAGGTGGTCTCGATGGCTTCGAGCAGGGCCGCGAACTGCTCGGCCAGGCGCTTCTTCTCCGCGTGCCAGGTGTCCCGGTGCAGTTTCCGTTCGGCGGGGCTGAGGTTGTCGTGCTGCTGACCGGGCGCCTTGCCCATGTCTCGCTGGCGCGCGGCGTCTCGCCATCCCGGGTAGCCCAGCGCGGCGAACTGTGCCTCGGTGTAGCGGGACCAGATGGCGTCAAGCATGTCGTCAGCGGTGATGACGCTGATGGCCCGGTACACCAACTCCATCACGCAGACCAGCATGAGCCTCGGCGGATGGATCGGAAGCCGTCGCTTGGGTCCACGCCTGCGCCCGGCGTACGCCTGCGGGGGCTTGTGCGTCAGGAGCGTCGTCAGTGCTCCGGAGTGGTCGATGATGCTGGCCGCGATAGCCAGGACCAAGTCGGTGTTGTCGACCCGGGTGATCGCGGGAGAGTCGGCGCTCATCGCAGTGCTCCCGTGTGACGGTGCGCAGCCTTGAAGGCCTTGAACACGTCCTCGGTGGACGGGGTGTCGAGGTCGCCGACAAGGTCCGACGGCAGTGAGTTGCCGGGCTTGATGCCTGCCATCGCGCAGACGGTGGTGAACGGGATCGACATCGAGAGCAGCCTGCTGATCCAGGTGTGACGTGCTCGCGGGACGGTGAACGGTCGCCACAGTTCTGTCTGCCTGAGGATCAGGAGGTTGGTGTCGGAGATGAGGCTGCTGTAGGCCCGCGCGGTCGGGCGAAACAGGCGCTCGTCCGGTCGTTCCTTCGCCAGCGGACGCAGACGGGCCGCCGTTCGGGCTTCGAGCGGGACGACGCGGAACTCTCCGTCCTCGTTCGGCACGTACAGGCAGGGGAGCCCGTGCTCCTCGGAGAACCAGTCACCACGGGCGCGAACGATCTCCGCCGAGTTCAACCCAGCACCCGCTGAGAGGCCCAGGAGCACATGGGCTGCGTTCTTGTACTTGCCTGCGTTCTCTGCCCCTCGGTACAGGTCCTGCAACCCTCGCTGGTCGAAGGCCTTCTGTGGGCGCCGCCGCCTTCCTGCTGCGGGTTGAGGTCCGCGACGCAGCCGCCGGAGGCCGGCCATCCGGGTCGCGCGAGAGGACTCGGCGTGCTGTGGCCAGACCTTCGGGATCCTGTCGACCAGGACGTGATCGACCAGGTCGATGTCGGGGTCGAAGCGGCCGAGGTGCTGATGACACCAGACCGCGTAAGGCATCGTCTGCTTGTAGAGGCTGCGGTCGGACTCCTCGGAGCGGAAGCGGTGTCGGATCGTCAACGCGATGACCGTCTCTCTGACCGCCTCGACGGCCTCCGGGCTCAGGCGGAACGTCCACTTCAGGAGCATCTCCCGACGTCGTGCCTGTTCTTCATCGGACTCGACGGTCCGAGCGACTCTCGCGGCGGCGGGCACCACGTCGTCTTCTGCGCGCTGTCTCGCGGCGGCGTCGCTCAGGCGGGGGCTGTCGAGGTAGCGGCGGCCCATCAGAGGCACCGTCCGTTCGTCGCGTCAACGCCGACGTGGTGCGTGCGCTGACGCCGCGCGGGTGCACATGTCATGTGTGCCGTCCATGGACGGTGGGAGCCGTCAGTGCGGGTGGGCACACTGGGGGCAGTGAAGTTGTTCATGGTCTTGCTTCCTTTGTTAGGGGTGGGTGAGACCGGACCCGTTCGATCGGGTGCAACGTGAGGCCTTGGCCTCAGTGGGCGGTGAGGGTGCCACCTCGCCGCCCATTCACTTCTTCAATGCTGTGCGTATGCGCACAGTGATCGTGGAGTCCGTCATGCCAGCGCGTCAATCCCTTCCTGCTGGCTTGCAGTGGATCTCGGCGACTCGATGGCAACCGTCCAGTCAGGGCATGACAGCGAGCCGTCGTCGGCGCGCGATATGTCAGCGGGCGCGCCGCCCGACGCATCGACCCTGACCGAGATGCCTGCAATTCCGGAGCCAAGGGGCACTTCCGGGCCTACTGTCGTACGTACGACACGTGAAGTACGTACGACAAGCGACAGGTGGATTGGATGCCCTCTGACACAACTGGACGGAACGCAGGCCAGTCGCCGAGGCTTGTCGAGCCTGGTGAGTTTTGGGATCCAGCGCTGCATCACGGGCGCTGCAAGCCGCCAGGACGAGCGCGAACCGTAGAGAGTCTCGCAACCCACGAGGTCTCCGCTGTTCTTGCACCGGACGGCACTCGCTACTGCGCGTTCTGCCTCCGGTGCCTCGCTGCCGCGGGGGAACGATCACGTCGGCACATCTGCGACGACTGCGTTCGTCTGCGCAAGACGCACATCCAGAGGATGCGCCGTCACCCGGAAGTGGCAGCCGACGCAGATGTCGCGCAAGACGTCCCTGAGGCTCGGATCCGCGTCATGGCGGACGGCCGACAGATCGTCGAGATTCCTGCCGAACTCCTCACCGAGATGTTCCGAGCGCACGACGGGGTCCAAGCCGCCATCAGCAGGGCGTCAGCCACCTTCCGACGTTCAGAGCGCGGCACGTGGCAGCACAATCTCTTGCTGAAGTCCAAGACGTTGCACGTCGCAATGGACGAGTTGAGAAGGGATCTGCGTGAGGACGCCCAGCGTCTGGCGAGAGACCGCGAGTCTGGGCCGGTGAGAGTCATCAGCCCAGGGCGAGGTGGAGTAGGACGGTGACCGAAACCGCGGTCGGGCCGAAAGTCAGCGAGCCGTGAGTGAGTGCCGCCGGGCGAGCGACCGATGGTCTCGGCAGCGGCTAGCGCGGCGCTCCGCAGTGAACCACAGATCCGTCGGGTGCAGCCTCGACGTAAGCGCGGCCCTCCGCGGCGAAGCGCTCTTCGTAGTTCAGTGCCTCCCGGGTCGCCCTGATGTCGGCGTCCCATCGGCGTCGGGTCTCGGCCTGCTGCTGCGGCGACTGCTCGTCGTACGGAGCCTCGGCTTGATCTGTCATGGCGGTGCTCCTGTCGAGGAGTCTGACGCCCGACTCGGGCTGCCAGTCAAGACACACGATACGGGCGCTGAGGATGCAGCGCCGTGTCTCGGGTCACGAGGTCAGGAACGACGTTTGACGATCTCGAAGACGGTTCTTCCGCCGACGGCCGCTGGCTGGCAGCAGCCGTCGGCGCACGTCGCGGGTGCTGATCGAGGGCTCGGCTCAAGGGCGCGCTGCGGACGGAGCCGGGCGGCGCGTGCGCCATTGGCGATGACGAGAACCTCGGCGACCTCATGAACCAGGACGACGCCCGCCAGGCCGAGGACGCCGAAGAGCGCGAGGGGGAAGAGCACGATGATGATCGCCAGGGCGAGTGCGATGTTTCCGGTCATGATGGCCCGTCCGCGGCGGGCGTGAGCGATAGCCGCGGGTATCTGCCGCAGGTCGTGTCCAGTGAACGCGATGTCAGCGGACTCGACCGCGGCAGCCGAGCCGGTGGCGCCCATGGCGATGCCGACCGTTGCTGAGGCGAGCGCAGGGGCGTCGTTGATGCCGTCGCCGATCATCGCCGTCGGGGCTTCTTCGCTCATGCGCCGGACCACGTCAGCCTTGTCGGCAGGCATCTGCTCGGCGAACACCTGGTCGATGTCAGCCTGCCGGGCGAGGGCGTTTGCTGTCGCTCGGTTGTCGCCGGTGAGCATCACGGCTGAGATACCGTCGCGGCGAAGGTCGCTGACGGCTGGTGCTGCGCTCGCTCTGAGGTCATCACGCACGCCGATGACGCCGACGACATGTTCGTCGCGCTCAACAACAACGACGCTCATCCCGTCGGCGGCCATCGCGGACGCAACCTCGGCGAGCGGTCCGGGGTTGATCCAACGGGTGTTGCCCAGGCGCACGTGGTTGCCCTCGACGATGCCGATCACGCCTTGCCCGGCGTGCTCCTCGACGTCTGCGGCTGTCGGCGCCTGGTCGACGGCGCTGACGACGGCTTGGGCCAGGGGGTGGGTGCTGGACTGCTCCAGGGATGCCGCCCACGCCAGCACTTGGTCTCGGCTGAAGCCATCGGCGGTCTCGACGCGGCTGACGCGCGGCTCGTTCGCGGTGAGGGTGCCGGTCTTGTCCAAGGCGACTTGTCGGATGGTGCCGAAGCGCTCGAACGCTTCACCGGACTTGATGATGACGCCGAGACGACTTGCCGAGCCGATTGCTGAGATCACCGTGACGGGTACGGCAATCGCCAGGGCGCAGGGCGATGCTGCGACGAGCACGATGAGCGCCCGCTCGATCCACACGTCCGGATCTCCGAAGAGCGATCCGATGATGGCGACGACGGCAGAGACGACGAGCACGGTTGGGACCAGCGGGCGCGCGATGGTGTCGGCGAGCCGCGCGCGTCGGCCCTTTCGTAGGTGCGCTTCGTGAACGAGCCGAACGATGGTGGTCAGTGAGTTGTCGGTGCCGTCCGCCGTCGCGCGCACTCGCAGCGAGCCAGACCCCAGAACAGAGCCTGCCAGTACGTCGTCGCCGGGGCCGCGGTCGACGGGGATCGACTCGCCTGTGATGGCGGAGGTGTCCAGGCTGGAACGACCGGACTCTACGAGCCCGTCGGTGGCGAGACGATCTCCGGCGCCCACCACGAGGACGTCGCCGATGTGCACGTCGGCAACGGCGACGTCATGGACGTGCCCATCGCGCAGCACTCTGGTCGTCTCGGGTACGAGGGACAGGAGCGCTGAGAGTCCGTGTTTGGCCCGATCCATCGCCCGGTCCTCCAGTGCTTCCGCGATGGAGAACAGGAACGCCAGGGCGGCAGCCTCGGCGATGTGCCCGAGGATGACAGCGCCGGTCGCGGCGATCGTCATGAGCAGGCCGACGCCAAGATGGCCGCGGGTCAGGTGGCGCAGGGTGTCGGGCACGAAGGTCAGGGCGCCCGAGGTGAGGGCTGCGACGTGGAGCGCCGCCGACAGGCTGTCGGCTCCGAGGATCCATGACGTCAGGTAGCCCAGGACGAGGAAGAGCCCGGAGGTCACGGGAAGCGCTAGACCTCGATCGGTCCACCAGGGCGGGAGGGGGACGACCTGGGTCGGGGCGTCGGTCGTCGCGGCTGTGTCGGGTCCGCAGCACTCCTTGCTCACGACTCCACCTCCGTAGCGGGTCCGCAGCACAGAGGTACGTCGCAGTGCTCATCGGTGCAGGGTTGGCCGTCATCGACGGCGAGCACGACCCGCAGCAGTTCCTGGATGGCGCGAGTCAGGTGCGCATCTGCGATCTCGTAGCGTGTTCTGCGGCCCTCCGGGGTAGCGACGACGAGTCCGCATCCTCGAAGGCAGGCGAGATGGTTCGATACGTTCGTTCGCGTCAACCCGAGGTCCTCGGCCAGGGTGGCTGGGAAGCCGGGGGCATCGAGCAACGCGATGAGGATGCGGGCTCGGTTGTCGTCGGTCATCGCGCGTCCCAGGCGGCTCATGGCCGCCAGGCGCGTCTGATAAGTCAGCACATGCTGACCATACAGTGACGACTGACATAACGGAACCGTGTCAGATGGGCGCCGTGTAGGACAGTGCCCAACCTTGAAGGGAGTTCACCAGCGACTGCCACAGCCCGGTCAGGAGCAGTACACCGACGATGATCATCATCGTTCCACCCAGGATCTGTATGAGCCGATGGTGACGCCGCACCCAGCCCACTGCGCGGAGCATGCGTTGGTAGGCGATCGCGGCCGCAATGAACGGGAGGCCCAGTCCAACGCAGTACATCGCGGTGAGGAACGCTCCGCGCCCGGCGTCGGCCTCGGAGGTCGACATCACCAGGACGGTCGCCAAGGTCGGCCCGAGGCACGGTGTCCAGCCCACCCCGAACATCGCACCCAGCAAGGGCGCACTGCCGACCCCCACTCGAGGCAGGTATCGCATGCGCCACTCTCGTTGGCCGAACCGCGCCAGGCCGATGAACCCAAGGCCCAGCATGATCGTCAGGAGTCCGAGGAAGATGTTGATGGCGCGCTGGTAGGCCAACAGGTGCATGCCGATGGCCCCGAAGAGCGCCCCATAGGAAACGAAGACGGCACTGAACCCGAAGACGAAAAGCGAAGCGCCCGTGGCGACCCGCGCTCGGTGATCGCGGAGATCGGCTCCGGTCAGCCCGCTGACGTAGGACAGGTAGCCCGGCAGTAGGGGCACGAGGCAAGGGGAGAAGAAGGACACGAGACCGGCGGCGACCGCGATCGCGGCGGCCAGGACCAGCGGCCCTTCGGCCACGATGGAAAGACTCGACTGCGTCACTGTCGACCCTCGGACTCGGCTCGCACGTCCTCGATGAGTGCGGTGAGGGTCGAGTAGGTCACCTTGTCGAGCACTCGGACCGCTACTCGTCCCTCTGTGTCGAGAATGTAGGTCGTGGGAACTGCAACCGCGGGGAGGGAATCGGCGAACGTGGTGAGCAAGGCGCCGGAGGAGTCACTGATGCTGGGATAGGGAACTTTCAAACGGCGAGTGAACGCCAGCGACGCCGTGGCCGACTCACGAACCGCGATACCGAGGAACTCCACCTCGCCATCGAGTTCACGCGCAATCTGACTCAGAGTCGGCGTCTCCTCCCGGCACGGCGGACACCAGGAACCCCAGACGTTGATCACGACGACCTTCCCGCGCCACTGCTCGACGTCCACGGGATCACCCTGGAGGTCCTCGCCGCGCAGGGCCAGGGCCTTTCCGCGCTCGGAAACTTCGAGGCGACTGATGCCGACCGGCGCACCCTCTCCTTCCGATCCGGGGCCCTGTGGCGGAGACGCCAGCCCGCACCCCGTGACGAGGCACGCGAATGCAAGCGCCGCGATGACCCTCGTGGTCCTCACCGGGGGACCCCTGTGCTCGTTCGCGCATCGAGCCCCTTGCGTGCCGTGCTGATCAAGGCTGGATGACGGCCCTTTCGTAGGTAACTGCGGGCCCGGTCGACCGCCGCTGCGTCCACGGTCTCCAGAAAGCCGCCGGTCGGCATCAGTGCCCCCGGACCCGCGTCGGGATGCTCCGCGACGTGTCGCCGTACTTCCGAGACAGTGGGTCTCACGAACCCGTTCGACTTCCCCAGACCGGCAGTGGCATTGAGTTCGGCTCGCGCGGTGCGGCGGAAGGCGGCGATGCGCGGGACTTCCTCCGCTCGGCGCGGCTCGACGCTGTCGGTGGCGGACAGCGCGGCGCTGAGGTGGAGCGTCGTCTCGCGGATGTAGGCCATATCGGCTTGACTGAAAAGTTCTGAGTAGGAACCGGCGCCAGAACAAGCGCCGACGCTGAGCAGAGCGAATGTGGACAGGACTGTGGAGCGAAGGTGCATCGGATGGTCGTTTCGATCGGAAGCGTGAGAGATGGTGCGGGCGCCCGGAGTGGGCGTCGCGGAGTCTCAGCAACGACGTACGACTAGCCGGTGCAGCGGTTCCGTGGCGAATCGGTTGGCGTCAGTGGTGAACAGCGGTCGAAGTCGCCAACGTCTTTGCACCACTTCCCGACCCCCGGGCCGGGGGCGCCGAATCAGCGAGAACAACATGCCTGCGCAGATCAGGAGAGGCCCGCATACGCCGACAGCATCACCAAGACTGTCACTGGCCGCCGTCATCGCTTGGTCTGACGGCTCAGACGGTGCCTCTGCGGTTTGGCTCGTCGCCGAACCCTCGAAGAGCCCGACGAAATCGCTGTGGTCCGTCGGCGAGGAGACCACTGCTAACACGATCAGGATGAAGGTGGCGACGGCGCTCGCGCGGACGCGGAACGCGGCCTTCGCATCCTTCATGCGCGTGACTCCTCGCGATCGACGAACTACTACACGACGTAGTATGACCGGTCGTGAACCAGCCGTCTACGGCGCGACGAACCGAACAGGCCACACCTCGGGCGGGAACTATTCACGGAGTCGGCGCGTCAGTCAGGGCATCGACCTCAATCAACCCAGCGGAAGAGACCATGAGCGAGACCCGCACTAGGCCCACGATCAAACCCGCACTCTTCATCTCGGCCCTCGTCGTGGCCCTCTTCGCGTCATTCGTCATCTACGACGCCACACGCGGCGACGACAAGCCCGATGGCCGATCGCAGTCGGTCGCCATCCAAAACGACACCCACGTTCTGGACCAAGGCCCCGATGGCAGCCCCACCCTCGTGGAGTTCCTGGACTTCGAATGCGAAGCCTGCGGCGCCTTCTACCCCCTCGTGGAGCAGATGCGCGAGCGCTACGACGGCGAGGTCACGTTCGCCGTGCGCTACTTCCCTCTCGACGGACACCGCAACTCCCGCAACGCCGCCTACGCCGTCGAGTCCGCGGCCCGTCAAGGCAAGATCGAGCAGATGTACTCGATGATGTTCCGCACCCAGAGCCAGTGGGGCGACCAGGATGTCGACCACGCCGACACCTTCCGCGGGTTCGCTCAGGACATCGGACTCAACATGAACCGCTACGACCGCGACGTCGCCAGCGACTCTGTCAAGCAGCGCGTCGAGCGCGACTACCAGGACGGTCTCTCCCTCGGAGTGACAGGAACCCCGTCCTTCTTCCTGGACAACGAGCGGCTCGAACCCCAGTCAGTAGAAGACTTCTACGGCAGCATCGACGATGCATTGGCTCAATGACTCACGTGTCCACGCGGGATTGCCAGGACGGGTGAGGTGATCGAGGGAGTACCAGGCTCTCTAGTGGCCGAGCCAGAGTCGCGGTCGGCTCACTAGTGCGCGCGCCCGCTGAAGTTGCGGCAACCCTCCCGCTTGACCATCGAGTGGCACTACTTCTCGGAGGCCCCGCGGGACCCGATCGCCCGCGCGAGCATCCGTTCCCCAGCACGTACCGAACGAGCGTCGCCCTCGTCGCACAGATCTGCGGCTGCGATCAGCGGGGGGACGCCCGCGCCTGCTCTCAGGTCCACGCCGGCGGGCAGACACCGTAACGCGACGTTCGGACGCGACGACCTAAGCAGGCCATGCCCTCGAACGAGGTCATCCAGGTCGCCGCTAGCGCACCACAAGAGGCGCGACCCACCGACTACTTCAAGGTCGGCAGCGACAAACTCATCGAGCACTGCCTCGTGAACGCGGTCATCGCTCAAGAGAACCGCAAGGTTCGCAGGGTGAATCCTGTAGCGCTTGAGAGAGTCCGCTCGGCGAGCAAGACGCGCCCGCCACACGTCTGTCGACGATTCATCGCGGAGTCGAACCCGAACGCGTGACCGTTCAGAACTCGACATCCACGGGCTGGTGGAGCCTGCTGCCTCTTGGGCGGCCGCCCAGGCCACCCGTGCCGAGAACGGCCGGTGCGTAGCGGGTCGAGGTCGCTCGACAAGCAGGGCCAGACTCTGCTCGTCAATGAGCCAGTCCCGTCCAAGGCGCATCGCTTCGAGATGTCCCGACCGGATGAGCGCGCGCACGCGAGCGGGCGTGACCGCTAGGCGCTGAGCGGCGTCCGCGGTCGTGTGCATACACTCATAATACGTTCAGTGACCGTGAGAGCCCTCCAGTGGCAGTGCTGATACGGGATCCGAGCGCCCGTATGCGAGTGGGCGTGGGCCGAAAGACCGGGGAGTCGCCCCCATTCGGCGCGTTCCCAAACCATGACCCGCAAGGATGTGCAGGATTGGGGCAGCCCGCTCGATTGGCCGGGTCAGACCGCGAGCGCGACACGCGGAGCCCGTCCATGAAACCTGCGGTGAGGAACCCATGACTGACCAGCCGAGTAAGCGGCCACTTCTCCCTGCCTTCCCAGCCCTCACTGTCGCGCTGACTGACTTGCAACTGGATCTACGGAACTCGCGCTTCAGTCGTGACGCCCACGACCAGGCCGATGCCCTGGAACTCATGCTCACGATCGCGGGCGAGCAGTGCATGGAACTGCTCCGCGACATCTCTCGGGCGGGACGACTGAACAGTGCCGACCCGCTCATCGTGTTGCAAGACGACAGCGGATTCGTCGTGCTCGAAGGGAACCGACGCACGACGGTGCTGAAGTTGTGGACCGACCCCGGTTCCGTACGCGACTCGACGCTGGCCAGGCGGTTCCGAAGTCGAGTCGAACGGCTCGCTCAAGAGAGCAACTTCAGTCCGCCTACTCATGTCCAGGTAGTCGTGGCGCCCTCGGAGGAGGAAGCCGAACCATGGATCGACCTGAAGCATTCAAGCGGCAACGGAGGCGTCGGCACCGTGCCATGGGGAGCCGCCATGAAGGATCGCAGGCTCGCTCGGTCGGATCCATCGAAGACCACACGCGCCGCTGCCTTCGTCGGGTTGGTCTCAGATCAACTCGGGCACGTGCCGGACCTCCAGGCAGATCTCGAAGTGGTTCGAGATAAGCGCTACACGATGATCAAGCGCTTCGTTGACCGTTCGATCGTGCGGGAACTGTTGGGTCTTGAGTTCGCCGACGGAAGGATGACGTTTCTGCATGGCGCCGAAGCCACGGCCCCAATCCTGCGGCGGGTGATCAGCGACTTCGCGCAGGACAAGGCGCCTTCCGGCAAGACTTGGGCGCGCGAACTCGACACCGTGAGTGACTTCGAGGCCTATCTCTACACCTACCGGCATCTTCTCCCGGTCCCGCCGACGAGCCAAGGAGAGCCCGAACAGGACGGTGGTCAGCCTGCGCCAGACCCCGCCCCCGACGGAGTCGATGGCCCCGCCGACGGCGAAGCCACCTCATCGTCAGGACCAGGTCGACCCGGTCGACCTGGCGTTGGCGGCCCGGCAGAGTCTCAGAGCGAGGACGACGAAGGGCGGCGCCCGCGTCCGACCCCTGCGGACGATCGGATCTTCCGCGGACTAAACCTTGACCAGTTCCCGCCGCGTGTTCAAGAGATCACGCGTCAAGTGTCGCTGTTGGACGTGTCGAGTCGCTATGAGGTCGTCGCTATCACTCTCCGCGTGGTCCTCGAACTGACGACCCACCATTTCCTGAAGAAGACCGGAGTCGTGGAACCTCCGAGGTATCTCGACAAGTTGCTTCGCCAGGCGATCAAGACGTTGGAACCACAGGCTGCCAGCGAACTGCGGGAAGCAGAGGTCACGTCGGAACTGAGCAAGGCTTACCACGCAACGACCAACAACGAGATCCGACTCCTGCAGTACGCGCTGCACGATCAGAGTGCCAGCCGGACCGCAAGTGAAAGCATCGCCATCGCCCGCCGATACCAACCTCTGCTGGTGGCCATGAACGACTGGTTGAGGGAGGATGATGCTTGATGAGGTACCTCTCGGCGCTCCGATACCCCGGAGGGAAAGCGCGTCTCGCGCCCTACCTCCGGCGACTCGTAGAGGTGCAGGAGCCTCGCCCGCGGCAGTACGCCGAACCCTTCGCTGGCGGAGGGGGCGCAGCCCTGCGGCTCCTGAAGGATGATGTAGTCGACATCATCCATCTCAACGACCTGAACCCTGGCATCGCCGCGTTCTGGCGTGCTTCGTTGGACCAGCCAGAAGCCTTCTGCCGGATGATCGAGACCATCGACGTCAGCGTCAGTCAGTGGCGCGAGCAGCGTGCGATCTACGAGAACCCGGCCGGGCGCGACGACCTCGCACTTGGCTTCGCCACCTTCTTCCTCAACCGCACCAACCGCTCTGGCATCCTCGACGCTCGTCCCATCGGCGGCTTCGACCAGAGCGGAACCTGGAAAATCGATGCCCGGTTCAACCGCGCGGGCTTGGTCCAGCGCATCAACGCGGTCGCGGACATGCGCCACCGCATCTACGTCACCGAACTCGAAGGCATCGAGTTCCTGCGCAGGTTCTCCGAGTCCGCCCAGGACGTATTCGTGTATGCCGACCCGCCATACCTTGTTCAGGGCGAAGGTCTGTACCTGCACGCCTTCGACGCCGACGACCACGTCGCCCTCGCAAACCTGCTTACTGAAGCGAACTTCCCGTGGCTTCTCACCTACGACGACGACCCTCGCATCACGGAGCGTCTCTACGGGGACGGTCGATGCGCCACGTTCGACATCGCGCACACGGCGCACAAGCAGCACATCGGCAAGGAGGCCGTGATTTTCTCTCCGGACCTCACGATCCCTGACATGGCCATCACTCGAACGACGGACGCGGCATGGGTGGCGTCGCGGGAAGACAATTCAGCGCCCCCGCGGTCTGCGATTGGTGCTGGCCGCCGAGCGTAGGTCCAGGCATCGGCGTCCGCTACTCGCCCGCCCGATCATCCGTCTCATCGCCGTAGGCGCGGGCAGCAGCATCCCAGGGGCCGGACTCCCAGGCTCTAAGCAAAATCGGGTTCGGGTTGACCGGTCGATCGCGGAAGGCCGCGCTGAGGGAGAACGTGGACCGGCGATCATCTGGTTCTGCCTCGATTGTCTCTAGGACCGCACTTCCTGGGCTTGTCGCTGCAAGCGCCACCCAGGTCTCGACCTCGCCTGCGGACGCGATGCTGATGGGTAGATCCGGACGAGTCCGATCGAGCACTGGTGCGTGGAAGCCGCTGTTCAGAAGATGGAAGTCCTCCATGGTGACGACCAAGCCGACCCGAGGACGGTCTGTGGGAATCTCATCGAAGAGGGGATCGCCCGCTTCGATCAGCGCGTCGTCACGCTCAAGTTGACGGATCGCCTTACCGATGCGGCTGCGCACGGTTTCCGCCCACTCAGGCTTCCCCGCGCGCACCACCTCTGTCGGGCGGGTCGACTTCACTTCGACGAGCACCACTACTTCGGGCAGGACCACAACGAAGTCGATCGGCTCTGTGCCGTCTGTGCCCTGCCCCCAGCGGAACACCTGCGCATCGGGGATGAGGCTCAACTGATCGCCGATATACGGCTCGAACAGGTAGCCCAGGTCTCGGGAGAAGGCTGTCCCGTGCCTTTCCACGCCTGCGTGGTAGATCCCCAGCGGGCTCAGGCGCCATACGAGCAGGTGGGCGCTCGGAATGATCCACTGGTCGGTGAGGCCTGAGATGACAGGACGGCTCACGAGCGGGTTGTGCTCGTACCGACGCCACGGCGACGAGACGACCGGACCGTTGGACTTCTTGAACTCGTCGGCAGAGATCACGTAGTTGTCGATCATCGCTTGGCGCACGCTGTCGCGATCGGCGAACTCCCACAGTCGATCGAAAGCCGGAGAGTCGAGCCAGGTTGGGTCGAACACGCCCCCGTTGGGTGCGACGGAGATATGTAGAAGTTGGCCTGCCGCCACAAATGTCTGGAGGTCGCATCCGAAGAGGTCCGCGTCCCAACCAGGTTGGATGACCTCTGTGTCGCGGGCAGCGGTGGTGTGAGACAGAAGGGCGACCGACCGGCTCATCTCCTGGTGGAGCGGCAGTTGGAACGGGAACTGCTCGGCGGCCAGACGCAGGAATAGTCCTGGTATGTCGTCGGCGTCACCCACGAATTGTGGGTCGTCGAGCGCGTTGAACGCGTTCGTGCACTCGATGACGGAACGTTCATCGGCCACGTTGCGGAATTCGTTCCCCGCAGCGAGGCTGACCCGCGAAATCTCGGCCAGCGACCAGGGAGTTCCGAACCCGGTCCGGCCGGGCTGACTCCACTGTTCTGGATCGAGCCGCGCCGACCCGACCCGAGCGAGCAGCGGAACCAAGGTAGATGGTGTGTATCGCCTCACGATCGAGACGAAGTCTGCGTCCTCCATAGCAACCGCCTGGGGTAGCGAGAGCCGAGCGAAGAACCCTCTGACAACGACTTCGAGCCTACCTCGGCTCAGGTGGAGGGGAAGAGATCCGCGACGCTGATATCGAGGGCCTGGGCGAGCATCGGGAGATGACTCGCGCCGAGGTCCTGTTGGCCACGTTCAAGCCTCGACAGCGTGGAGTGGTGCACTCCAACGGCCTCGGCGACTGACGCCAGGCTCAGGCCAAGTTCAGTGCGACGCGCGGCAACGCGGTGGCCCAGTTCCGCGAGCGTCGCCTGGCCGCCTTCGGACCTGCCCGAGGGTTGGGTACCGGGCATCGTCTCACTCCTTGATCGGGCAGGTTTGGGAGTTCAAACCCTCCCGCAACTTGTGCGGGCCTACTTCGATCTGAGTCTGGCGTTGCAGTGCAATCAATTACCGCAGGGAGTGGGTCGAAATAGGTGGACCCCTCTGGTACCCCCTACGGGATTCGAACCCGCGCTACCGCCTTGAAAGGGCGGCGTCCTGGGCCGCTAGACGAAGGGGGCGCGGCGGACCCAGCATACGGGTGGCGGGCCCCGTCGGCCTGCACGCCCGGGTCCCCACCGGCCCTCGGGCAGGATGGGGGCGTGGTGGAGATGAGCGAGGACCGGTTCGCCGAGCTGGTCGAGGCCGCGTTCGCGCAGGTGCCGCAGGAGCTGACCGCGCTGCTCGACAACGTCGTGCTGTTCGTCGAGGACGACGCGCCGGCCGACGACCCCGACCTGCTCGGTCTCTACGACGGGGTGGCCCTCACCGAGCGCGACACCGCCTACGGCGGCGTCCTGCCCGACCGCATCATGATCTTCCGCCGACCGACCCTGGCGATCTGCGAGACGGAGGCCGAGGTCGTCGAGGAGGTCGGCATCACCGTGGTGCACGAGATCGCCCACCACTTCGGCATCGACGACGAGCGCCTGCACGAGCTCGGCTATGCGTAGCGAGGTGCGCCGTGCAGGCGAGCGGTACGTGACCGAGGGCGACGGCGTCCGGACCCTGCACTCGTTCTCCTACGGCGTCCACTACGACCCCGCCAACACGGGCTTCGGCGCCGTCGTGGCGGTCAACGAGGAGGTCGTCGCCCCGGGTCGCGGGTACGCCGAGCACCGCCACAGCGACGTCGAGATCGTCACCTGGGTGCTCGACGGCGAGCTCGCCCACCGCGACACGACCGGGACCCACGGCACCGTGAGACCCGGCACGGCCCAGCGCCTGAGCGCGGGCGACGGCGCGCGGCACGAGGAGCTGAACGCCTCCGGCGTCGAGCCGCTGCGGTTCGTGCAGACGATGCTGCGCTCGCGGCACGCGTCGGCGCCGGAGTACGCGTCGCGCGACGTGCCGACGGGGCCTGGCCTGCACCCCGGAGTCACGCTGCACGCCGACGCGGAGCTGCTCGTCGCCCGCCCGAGCGTCGACGCGCCCGTGACCGTCCCCGCCTCGCCCGCGCTCCTCGTGCACGTGACGCGTGGCGCGGTCGAGGTGTCGGGCGAGCTGCTCGGTCCCGGCGACGCGCTCCGGGCCGACGAGGTCGAGGGCGACGTCGTGCTGGCGGGTGATGGCGAGGCGCTCGTGTGGCGGCTCGGCGCTGCGACCTGACGCCTGTGGCGTGAGAGCTGGGCCGTGAGAGCTGGGCCGTGAGAGGTGGGCCACAGTAGTTGACGTTTGCAACCTCCGGGTGGCGTCTGGAAAAAGGTCGCACTTAGGCTGAGGTCATGGCTGACGTCATGAAGGGGTGGACCGAGCACCAGCGCGCCGTCGACCGGCTGCTCGCCTCCTACGCGGCGATCCCGGCCGGATCGCCGGTACGACTGGCGAAGCGGACGAGCAACCTGTTCCGGCCGCGTGCCGCGACCGACGCGCCGGGGCTCGACGTCAGCGGGCTCGACGGCGTCGTCGCCCTCGACGTCGACGCGCGCACGGCGGACGTGCAGGGGATGTGCACCTACGAGGACCTCGTCGACGCGACCCTGCCGCACGGGCTCATCCCGTACGTCGTGCCGCAGCTGCGCACGATCACGCTCGGCGGCGCCGTCACCGGTCTCGGCATCGAGTCGACGTCGTTCCGCAACGGGCTGCCGCACGAGTCGGTGCTGGAGATGGACGTGCTCACCGGGTCCGGCGAGGTGGTCACCTGCCGCCCCGGCGACGACCTCTTCGACGCCTTCCCGAACTCCTACGGCAGCCTCGGCTACGCCACCCGCCTGCGCATCCGCCTCGAGGCCGTCCCGCCCTACGTCGCGCTGCGCCACGTCCGCTTCGACGATGCCAAGCAGGCGGCCCAGGCCCTCGCCGACGTGACCGAGACCCAGCAGTGGCACGGCGAGCCGGTGCACGGTCTCGACGCCACCGCGTTCACGCCCACCGAGGTGTACGTGACGCTCGCGCGGTTCACCGACGAGCCGGGCCCGACGTCGGACTACGCGGGCCAGGACATCTACTACCGCTCGCTGCAGCGTCGCGAGACCGACCGGCTGACCATGTACGACTACCTGTGGCGCTGGGACACCGACTGGTTCTGGTGCTCGGCCGCGTTCGGTGCCCAGCAGCCCCTCGTGCGTCGGCTCTGGCCGCGACGCTGGCGTCGCTCCGACGTCTACCACCGCCTGGTCTCCCTCGACACCCGCGTCGGGCTGAGCAGGCTGCTCGACCGGGTCAAGAAGGTCCCCGGTCGCGAGCGCGTCATCCAGGACGTCGAGGTCCCCGTCGACGCCGTCCCGGCCTTCCTCGAGTGGTTCGACGCCGAGGTGGGCATGCGGCCGGTGTGGCTGTGCCCGCTGCGCACCACCCGGGCCTGGGCCGGCTACCCGCTCGCGCCCGGCGAGACCTACGTGAACCTCGGCTTCTGGGGCACGGTCGTCGTGCCGGCCGGGACGCCCGAGGGTGCCGTGAACCGACGCATCGAGGAGCACGTGCACACCCTCGGCGGCCACAAGTCCCTCTACTCCGAGGCCTTCTACGACGAGGACACCTTCGCCCGGCTCTACGGCACCGCCGCGCTCGACGCGGTGCGCGCCGTCCACGACCCCGAGGGGCGCCTCAGCTCCCTGTACGAGAAAGCGGTGAGGAACTCATGAGCAGCATCCGCGAGAGCGAGACGTTGACGATCGCCGAGGCCGTGTCGCGCCTGATGCGCGACGGCATGCCGTTCCGGCTCGAGGCGTACGACGGCAGCAGCGCCGGGCCGGTGGACGCGCCCTTCACGGCGCGACTGGTCAACGAGCGCGGCCTGGCCTACCTGATGACCGCCCCCGGCGACCTCGGCTTCGCCCGGGCGTTCGTCTCCGGCGACCTCGAGCTCGACGGCGTCTCGCTCGCCGACCCCTACGAGATGATGGCGCTCGTGCAGAGCCGCCTGCGCCTGCGCGTGCCCGGCCCGGCCGAGCTGCTGCAGATCGTGCGCAGCCTCGGCCTCTCGAACCTGAAGCCGCCGCCCCCGCCGCCGGAGGAGCACCAGCCCCGCTGGCGTCGCATGGTCGAGGGACTGCGTCACAGCAAGGCCCGTGACGCCGAGGCGATCCACCACCACTACGACGTCTCCAACCGCTTCTACGAGGTCGTCCTCGGCCCGTCGATGGCCTACACCTGCGCCGTCTTCCCCGACGAGGACGCCACCCTCGAGCAGGCGCAGTTCGAGAAGTTCGACCTCGTGTGCCGCAAGCTCGGGCTCAAGCCCGGCGACCGGCTGCTCGACGTCGGCTGCGGCTGGGGCGGCATGGTCCGCCACGCCGCCCAGCACTACGGCGTGCAGGCGCTCGGTGTGACGCTGAGCCGTCAGCAGGCGGAGTGGGCGCAGCAGGCGATCAAGGACGAGGGCCTCGACCACCTCGCCGAGGTCCGCTTCGGCGACTACCGCGACGTCGAGGAGGAGGGCTTCGACGCCGTCTCCTCGATCGGCCTGCTCGAGCACATCGGCGTCCGCAACTACCCCGACTACTTCACGTTCCTGCAAGGCAAGCTGCGCGTCGGCGGTCGGATGCTCAACCACTGCATCACGCGTCGCGACGGGTCGCTGTCGACCAAGGCGGGGGCCTTCATCGACCGCTACGTCTTCCCCGACGGCGAGCTGGCGCCCGTCGGCACCATCGTGACCGCCATGCACGACCACGGGCTCGAGGTCCGCCACGTGGAGGACCTGCGCGAGCACTACGCGCTCACGCTGCGCGACTGGTGCCGCAACCTCGAGCAGGGCTGGGACGACGCGCTGGGTGAGGTCAGCCTCGGCGTCGCCAAGGTCTGGGGCCTGTACATGGCCGGCTCGCGGCTCGCGTTCGAGCGCAACGAGATCGGCCTGCACCAGGTGCTCGGCGTCAAGGTCGGCGACGACGGAGACGCGCAGATGCCGCTGCGTCCGACCTGGGGCAGCTGAGGCTCAGGCGAGGTCGACCACGACGGGGGCGTGGTCGCTCGCGCCCTTGCCCTTGCGCTCCTCGCGGTCGATGAACGCCCCGTCGACGCGGGCCGCGAGGGCGGGGGAGGCGAGCACGAAGTCGATGCGCAGACCGCGCTTCTTCGGGAACGCCAGCTGCTGGTAGTCCCAGTACGTGTACGTGCCGGGCCCGGGGGCGTAGGGGCGGACGACGTCGCTGAAGCCGGTGTCGACCACGGCACGGAACGCGGCACGCTCGGGCTCGGACACGTGGGTCTTGCCCTCGAAGACCGCCATGTCCCACACGTCGTCGTCCTGCGGGGCGATGTTCCAGTCGCCGGTGAGCGCGATCTGCGCGTCGGGGTCGGCCGCGAGCCACCCCTCGGCGTCGGCACGGAGTCGGGCCAGCCACTCGAGCTTGTAGGCGTAGTGCTCGTGCTCGAGGTCGCGGCCGTTCGGCACGTACAGGCTCCACACGCGCACGCCGCCGCACGTCGCGCCGACCGCGCGGGGTTCGAGCACCGGCGGGTCGCCGAACGTCGGCTGGTCGGCGAACGACGTCGTGACGTCGTCGAGCCCGACCCGCGACAGCAGGGCCACCCCGTTCCACTGGTTGAGGCCGACGTGGACGTACTCGTAGCCCATCGACGACAGCTCGAGCGCCGGGAACTGGTCCTCGCGGCACTTCGTCTCCTGGATGGCGAGCACGTCGACGTCGTGCCGTTCCAGGAAGGCCGTCACCCGGTCGACGCGGCTACGGATCGAGTTCACGTTCCAGGTCGCGATACGCACCCCCCGAACCTACCTCCCCGCGTCTTGGACACTTCCGGGGCACTCCACCGGCTCGGGGACACCCGGAAGTGTCCGAAACGGGGGGACTACGCGTCGTCGAGGTCGTTGCGCTCGAGGCGGGAGGTGTCGGCGATGCCGGTGCGGAAGGCGGCGCGCGCGACCATGTGGGCCGACACCGGCGCCGTGACGAGCTGGAACAGCGCGACGAGGGCGATGATCGTCAGGGCACCGGGGTCGCGGACGCGCAGCGCCAGGCCCGCGAGCACCAGAAGGAGACCGAGCGTCTGCGGCTTCGTGGCCGCGTGCATGCGGGTCAGCACGTCCGGGAACCGCACCAGGCCGATCGCGGCCACCAGCGCCAGCGCGCTGCCCAGCAGCAGCAGCGCCCCCGACGCGACGTCGACGAGCAGGTCGGTCGTCATGCGTCCTCTTGGGGGGCGTCGATGTCGCGGGCGGCGAAGCGGGCGATGCTCACCGAGCCCAGGAACCCGACCAGGGCCAGCGCGAGCAGCACGGGCGCCGTGTCGACGTGGCCGGCGATCGCCGCCTCGACGCCGACCGCGGACAGGCAGGCCGCGACGAAGACGTCGGCCGCGACCGTGCGGTCGAGCATCGTCGGCCCGCGGACGATCCGGACCAGGCAGAGGACGCCCGTGACGGCGAGCATCGACGCGCACGCGACGGCGACGGGGATCATCGGGACACCTCCTGCGCGTGGCGACGGTACGCGTCGCGCTCGTCCTTCGGCGCCATCGCCTCGACGACGCGTCGCTCCTGCTCGTGGACGCTCGCGACCGCCCGGTCCAGGTGCTCGGGGGAGCGGGCGTCGAGCACGTGCAGGTACAGCGCGGGCTGCTCGGGGTCGAGCTCGACCAGCAGCGACCCGGGCACCAGCGACACCAGCTCGGCCGTCACCGTGACCAGCAGCTCGTTGCGCGTCTCCAGCGGCACCCGCACGACGGCGCTCGGCGGCGGCGCGGCCGGGCGCACGGCCAGCCACGACACCTGCACCGACGCGCGCACGAGGTCGACGACGAAGCGCAGCAGCATCGTCAGGGTCGGCCAGGGGCGCAGCGTCCAGCGCCACGGGGCCTGCGGGAACGGGAACAGCATCAGCACGAGCACCGACGTGAGCACGCCGCCCACGACCAACGTCGGCGTGATCGCGCCCCACAGCAGCAGCCAGATCGCGGTCAGACCGACGACGATCCGCCAGCGCGGCATCATCGGTCGCCGCCCAGGACGGCCTGCACGTACGGCGTGCGCTGCAGCAGCTCGTCGGCCGCGGCGTCGGTGACGCGGAACAGCGGACCGGCGAAGACGGTGAGCGCGACCGAGGCGACCACGAGGCCGAGGGTCGGCAGACCCATGCCGAGCGGCAGCCGCTGCTCCTCGGCGACGCGGGCCCACGACGACGTCTGCTGCGTGCGGGTGGACACGTCGCCACCGCCGTGCAGGGCGCCGTGCGACCAGACGTCGGAGCCGTCGTCGACCACCGACTGCGCGAGGTCGTCGTCGACCGGCTGCCAGAAGGCGCGGTTCCAGACCTTCGCGACGGCGTACAGCGTCAGGAGGCTCACCGCGACGCTGGCCACGACGGCCGTGACGGCCAGCCAGTCGCCAGCCTCGATGCCCGCCCGGCCGAGCGCGACCTTGCCGAGGAAGCCGGAGAACGGCGGGATGCCGGCCAGGTTCATCGCCGGCACGAAGAAGGCGACGGCGAGGATCGGCGCCGACCGGGCCAGACCACCGAGCCGGTCGAGGTTCGTCGTGCCCGTGCGGTACTCCACGAGCCCGGCCAGCAGGAACAGCGCCGTCTGCACGGTGATGTGGTGCGCGATGTAGTAGACCGCGCCCGACAGCGCGAGCTCCGACCCCAGGGCCACCCCGAGCAGCATGTAGCCGATGTGGCTCACCAGGGTGAAGGACAGGATGCGCTTGATGTCGGTCTGTGCGACCGCGCCGAGGATGCCGACGACCATCGTGAGGATCGCCATGGTGAGCAGCAGCGGGCGGAGGGAGTCGTCGGGGAACAGCAACGTCTGGGTACGGACGATCGCGTACACGCCGACCTTGGTGAGCAGGCCGGCGAAGACGGCGGTGACCGGTGCCGGCGCGGTCGGGTAGGAGTCGGGCAGCCAGGCCGACAACGGGAACACGGCCGCCTTGATGCAGAACACGGTGAGCAGCAGGAGCTGCAGCAGGTGCGCGACCGCGGGGTCGAGGTCGCCGAGCCTCTGCGACAGCTGCGCGAAGTTCACGGTGCCGACGGCGGCGTAGATGCAGGCGATCGCGATGAGGAAGATGATCGACGACAGCAGGCTGACCACGATGTAGACCGTGCCGGCGCGGATCCGCGCCTCCGTGCCGCCGAGCGTGATGAGCACGTAGCTGGCCGCGAGCAGCACCTCGAACCCGACGAACAGGTTGAACAGGTCGGCCGACAGGAACGCGTTGGACACCCCGGCGCTCAGCACGAGGTACGTCGGGTGGAACACCGACAGCGGCGTGTCGCGGCCGTACTCGACGATGCCCTGCCCGAAGGAGTAGAGCAGCACGGCGAGGGTCACCACGGACGAGACGAGCAGCATCAGCGCTGACAGTCGGTCGGCGACGAGGGTGATGCCGATCTCGGGTCCCCAGCCGGCGACGGTCAGGGCCTGCGGGCCCTGCGTGTCGGCCCGGTACAGCAGCACCGACGCGGTGGCGACCACGGCCGTCAGGACGGCGACGCTGACGATGCGCTGGGCGCGCGCGGACCGGCCGAGCACGAGGCACAGCCCCGCGCCGAGCAGCGGGAGGAGCACGGGCAGGACGACGAGCTGGGTCATGCGTCGGCACCTTCCTCGTCGGGGACGTCGGTCTCGGGCTCGTCGAAGGAGCTCGACGTCTCGTCGGCCTCGGCGCGCCGGCGGATGAGGTCGTCCTCGACGTCGTCCTTCACGTCGTCGTTGCCCGAGAGCTGCCACGACCGGTAGGCCAGGGCCAGCCCGAACGCGCTCACGCCGAGGGTGATGACGATCGCCGTGAGGGCCATGGCCTGGGGGAGCGGGTCGGTGATGCCGCCGCGGCCGACGATGGGCGGTGCGCCGCTGGGGCCCGACGCCACGAGGAACAGCAGGTTGACGCCGTTGCCGACCATGACGAAGCCGACCAGGATCCGGCTGAGGCTGCGCTCGAGCATGAGCGTGGTGCCGCAGCCGACGAGGACGACGATGGCGAGCACCAGGGCGAGGTCGACGGTCATGCGGGCGCCCCTCCCCGGGAGGGAGTGCTGGTGCACTCCTCGGACAGGCCGGAGTCGGTGTGCCCCTGCTCGCCGTGGCGGTCGATCCCGCCGCCCAGGCTGCGCAGGACGTCGAGCGCCAGGCCGACGACCACGAGGTAGACGCCGACGTCGAACGCGACCGACGTGACCACGTGCACGTCGCCGAGCAGCGGCACCGGGATGTCGAACACGCCGCTCTGGAAGGTGTTGGCGCCGACGAGCACCGGCACGATCCCCGACAGCGCCGCGACGGCCAGGCCCGACCCCAGCACCACGCCGGCGTCGACGGGCGCCGCGGCGTCGAGCTCGCGCCGACCGCCGGCGAGGTAGCGCACCGCGAGCGCGAGGCCCGCGACCAGCCCGCCGGCGAAGCCGCCGCCGGGCGTGTAGTGGCCCGTGAACAT
This sequence comes from Aeromicrobium sp. REDSEA-S32_B7, assembly GCF_001626145.1. Taxonomy (NCBI): domain Bacteria; kingdom Bacillati; phylum Actinomycetota; class Actinomycetes; order Propionibacteriales; family Nocardioidaceae; genus Aeromicrobium; species Aeromicrobium sp. REDSEA-S32_B7. The sequence continues at coordinate 4,133 of NZ_LUNF01000020.1, read as the reverse complement.
CAGGTAGACCGAGAAGATCATCAGCACCGGGAACACGGCGCGGGCCACCACCTCGAACACGACGGAGCGGCGCACGTCCTCCAGGGCCACGGCGCCGGGCAGCCAGCCCTGGCGCTCGTCGCTCGGTCCGGGCCGGGCGCGACGCGTCTCGCGGTGGGACTGCGCGCGGTCGGTGATGAGGAAGATGAGGCTCGCGATGCCGGTGGCGGCCACGACGAGCACGGCCAGCTCGCCGAAGGTGTCCCACACGCGGATGTCGACGAGGGTGATGTTGACGATGTTCTCGCCGCCCCCGAACTCGTAGGCCGGCCCCTCGAAGGCACGACCGATGGGCGACGCCGTCCGGGCGTTGGCGGCGACGACCGCGTAGGCGCCGACGGCGATCCCCGCGGTCGCGCCGATCGCGATGCGCACGCGTCGGGTGACGGTGAAGGGACGGTCGGAGAAGAACGGGGTGAAGCGACGCAGCACGAGCACGAACGTCACGAGCGCGAAGGTCTCGACGAGCACCTGGGTGAGCGCGAGGTCAGGGGCGCCGTGCAGCACGAACAGCAGGGCGGTGCCGTAGCCGGTCACGCCGAGCAGGAGCACGGCTCGCAGCCGGCGGCGCGAGCGCACGGTCAGGAGGGCGGCGGCGCACACGAGCGCCACGGTCGCGACCCGCAGGGCGTCGTCGGGGCCGAAGGTGCTGCCGTCGCCGACGGAGACGTCGGGCGTGCCCCACGCTCGCACGGCGGCCGTGCCGGGGACGACCACGAGCACCACGAGCACGATGCCCAGGTAGAAGGGGAGCGAGCCGCGCTGCGTGAAGCCGGTGACCTCGATGCTCGCGCGGTCGACCCCCCGCACGATCCAGTGGTAGCTGCGCTCGGCGTCGGGCAGGTGCAGCCGCTCGACGAGGGTCGTCTGCAGACGCGCGACGGGTCGGCGCAGCAGCCAGAGGGCGAGACCGCCGACCACCACCACGACCGACAGCCAGAGGGCGGGGGTGAACCCGTGCCAGAGGGTCAGGACGGGCGCGTGCGCGCCCTCGGCGAACACGTCGCTGTAGGACTCGAGGCGCGGGGTGAGCACACCGCCCGCGAAGCCTGCCACCAGGCCGAGGACGGACAGGACGACCGGCGAGGCCTGGAACATCGCCCCGGGTCCTTGGTGGTGAACCCGAGGAGCGGGGGCAGGCCCGCCATCGACGCGGCCGCCAGCACGGTGGCCACGAAGAGGACGGGCAGGGAGCGGGCGAGGCCCGTGAGCTCGCGCAGGTCGCGCGTGCCGACACTGCGGTCGACCACGCCCACCACGAGGAAGAGGGTCGACTTGAACAGCGCGTGGCCGAGGACGAGCGACAGGCCGGCGAACGCCGCCGCGCGGGTCCCGGCCCCGGCGACGGCCACCAGGAAGCCGAGCTGGCTCACCGTGCCGTAGGCGAGCAGCAGCTTGATGTCGTGCTGGCGGAGGGCGCGCAGGCCGCCGATGATCATCGTGACGATGCCGAGCGTCAGCAGCACGGGGCGCCAGCCCGGGGTGTCGGCGAACGCGGGCGCCATGAGCAGCACGAGGAACACGCCGGCCTTCACCATGGCCGCGGCGTGCAGGTAGGCGCTGACGGGGGTGGGTGCCGCCATGGCACCCGGGAGCCAGAAGTGGAACGGGGCCAGGGCCGACTTGCTGAGCGCGCCGACGAGGAGCAGCGCGACCGCGGCGGTGACGGCCGGGCCGGACGGCGGGTCGGCGACGACCTCGCTCAGGCGAGGGGTGCCGGTCTGCGCGTGCAGCACGAACAGGCCGACGAGCATCGAGAGCCCGCCGAACGTCGTGACGAGAAGGGCGTTCATCGCGGCGCGACGGTTCGCACGGCGTTCGGGGTTGTGGCCGATGAGCAGGTACGACAGGACGGTCGTCAGCTCCCAGAACACGAACAGGACGTACATGTTGTCCGACAGGACGAGCCCGAGCATCGCCCCCGCGAACGCCGTCAGGACACCGGAGAAGCGCCAGATCTCGGGGTCGCCCTGGCGAAAGTACCAGCCGCAGTACAGGAGGACCAGCGCGCCGACGCCGGTGACGACCAGCGACATGATCGCGGTGAGCGGGTCGAGCACGAGATCGACGTCGACACCCAGGCTGGGGATCCACGACCACCGCTCGACGACCGGCGCACCACCGTCGGTGACGTCGAGCGTGCGGGGGAGCAGCCAGAGGAACGAGGCGGCCGGGACGAGGGCCAGCACGACGAACGCGCGGCGGTCGAGCAGCCGGGTGAGGGCGGGGGCCCCCGCTGCGGCGACGAGGTGCAGCGCGAGAAGCCCGATCATTGCCGCCATCCTATCGGGCGGCTCCGTGCGACGGCACGTCGTACCGTGGGCGCATGAGCGAGCGTCAGCGAGTGAACAACGAGACCGTCATGCTGCGCGTCTCGTACCCTGTGCTGTTCTCGACCAGGCGCGGAGCATGATCGACTGGCGCGTCGCGCGGAGCACGGCGACGACCCTCACCCGGCCCGGCCCCGACCTCTCGGCCGCGGAGGCCGACGACGTGGTCGCCGAGCTACGCGAGGCGGCGGCGCGGTCGGAGGGTCCGGTGCGTGACTTCTCCGACCTGCACGCCCCCGACACGGTGCAGGCGCAGGCGCCGGTCCTCGTCGTCGACCGTCCCCGCTGGATCGAGGCCAACCTGGCCACGTTCGAGGTGCTGATGGACCCGGTCGTGGCCCGGCTCGAGCAGGGTCGCTCGGGCGGTGCGGGCCCGGTCGGCGGGCTGACGCGCGCCGTCGGGAGCCGGGTCAGCGGGGCGGAGGTGGGCGGCCTCGTCGCGCTCCTCTCGGGCAAGGTGCTGGGCCAGTTCGACCCGTTCTGGACCGGACCGCGCGGCGAGGGCGGACGTCTCCTGCTCGTGGCGCCCAACATCGTCCAGGTCGAGCGCAGCCTCGACGTCGACCCGCACGACTTCCGGCTGTGGGTCTGCCTGCACGAGGAGACGCACCGGGTGCAGTTCACCGCCGTGCCGTGGATGCGCGACCACCTCCGCACGCTGATCGACGAGCTGACGGAGGCCACCGACCTCGACTCCGAGGCGCTGCAGCGCTTTCTCACCGACGGGCTCCCGGAGCTGGTCAAGGTCGTGCGCGGCACCTCGGAGGCCTCGCTGGCCGAGGTGTTCCAGAACGAGCGGCAGAAGGCCGTGGTCGACCGGATCACGGGTGTCATGTCGCTGCTCGAGGGCCACGCCGACGTCGTCATGGACGGGGTCGGCCCCGACGTCATCCCGACGGTCGCCACCATCCGTCGCCGGTTCGACTCGCGGCGCAAGGGCGGCAACGGCGTCGACCGGCTCCTGCGCCGGCTCCTCGGCCTGGAGGGCAAGATGCGTCAGTACCGCGACGGTGCGGTGTTCGTGCGCCGGGTGACCGACCAGGTGGGCCTCGCCGGGTTCAACGCGGTGTGGGAGAGGCCCGAGAACCTGCCCGACCGCGCCGAGATCACCGACCCGGGCGCCTGGGTCCGGCGCGTCCACGGCTGACGGGCTCGTCGGGTGAGGCTGCTCGACGCCGAGGCCCGTGGTCGCGCGGGGGTCCGGGCCGGCCTCGCCGACCTCGACGCCGCCGTGCCGGTCGTGCTCGGGGTCTCCGGTGGTGCCGACTCGTTGGCGCTCGCCGCGTGCGCGGCCTTCGTGGCCGACCGCGACCGTCGCCCCGTCCGTGGCGTCGTGGTCGACCATGGCCTGCAGGACGCGTCGGCCGAGGTCGCCGACCGGGCCGCCGACCAGGTCCGCGGGCTCGGGCTGCCGGCCGAGGTGGTCCGGGTGGTCGTCGGGTCCGACGGGGGACCGGAGGGTGCCGCGCGCTCGGCGCGACGCGCAGCCCTCCTGGACGCTGCGGGTCCTGAGGGGGTCGTGCTCCTCGCCCACACGCTCGACGACCAGGCCGAGACGGTCCTGCTCGGGCTCGGCCGGGGGTCGGGCCCTCGCTCGCTGGCGGGCATGGCAGCCGTCGACGGGCCGTGGCGTCGCCCCTTCCTCGGCCTGCGCCGCGCCGACACCGAGGCCGTCTGCACCGCGCACGACCTGCGCTGGTGGGACGACCCGCACAACCGCGACCCCTCGCTCCGGAGGGTCCGGGTGCGTCACGAGGTGCTGCC
>NZ_LUNF01000002.1:0-27264 GCF_001626145.1 Aeromicrobium sp. REDSEA-S32_B7 | reverse complement strand
CTTTACATCCTCAGCGGTCGAGCCTTTGAAGTTCACCGCCACCGCCTGAGGCTTCAACTCCGCAGCCCGCCGAGAGATCCGCCAATCAGGAAGCGCACCATCTGCATCGAACAACGTTGCCGGGAGCGTCCTCGCATCGGCCTACGTCGTCCGTAGTAGCGGTGGAATGGAGACGAGCTCACTCGTACACCTTGGCAGCTCGCAGTAGATCAGCGAGCGTTTGCAACGTCGGTTGCGCCGGGGTCTCCTCTCCGCGCGCCTCGTAGTACCCGTGCATGTCTTCCAACCACCCAGATAGCCCTGAGAGGAAAGACCCGAGGGTGTTATTTTCCCAAGCCTCCGCGTCCGCCCGTATCGTGTCAGCCATCGATTCTGCGAGGGCCGCAACGTCGAAACGCGACTTGAACTCTTCCACCGATCTCTCCTTCGATATCGTCCGTCTCTCCACGCGGGCTGCGCACTTAACTTGCTCGATAGCCGAAGTCTTTGGGCGTTCCAGCTGAAGACGTAGAGCGGAAACTCACGCGGCCGGCTGACGGATCTACCACAATCAATTCGTTGCCCGAAACCGCCTAGCCTCATGCGACAGCATTGACGGCTTCTCCCTCTCCTGCCTGCAGAATGCGCTTCTCCGGGTCGGCTCTGAGCTCACTTCTTCCCGTTCTCGAGTTGTTGTTACCACGGCTGGTCTAGGAGTTTGCTGCGTCATCGCTGCCGGGCTCACCGTCAGATCAAGTTGTCATCAACGAGTGCAGCTGTCTCAATCGTCATCAAGCCGTGCTCGAAAAGCAACGTTGCGATCCCACGGTTACGTGGGCCAGGGGTCGATCGAACGAAGCCGGGGCCCTAGAAGTGTCCGCAACTCCGATCCCGGTTCGCCAGGGTCGGGGATAAGTTCGACTCCGCTGACTGTCAACAATCCGCGAATCTCCTCATTTCCGGTCGCGTACGCGTCCTCGAGCCATCGAAGAATTGCGCGGCAGAGGTCTTCTCGGGCAGTCGCCCGCTTCGCAAGCCATCGCATCACGTCAGCGAGGTAGAGATGCGGGAGCATCTCACCTTCGTTGTCCTCCAGGTGTTCTTGAAGTAGGGGCAGGAGGTCGGGGAATTCGTATGAGAGCGCACCCATAGTCGCGACTGTCGAAGCACTCACCCCAAACCTCCAAGAACGCCCTGCAATTAATTCGCGAGACTTTGCCGGACCAGCCTGTCGTGATACCGGGCGACGGGTTTCACCTCAAGCCCCATCCAGTCCGCCGAACAACCAGTCCGGTTGCTATGGGCCCTGCCTAGAGCATGGCGATATCCCGTCTCCACACCTCTCAGCCCGATTGACCGATTCCGCGACACCGGATCTTGCTAGCGCGTTGTTCGTGCCTCCCGAATGTTTCGTAGCGAGATGACGTGTCCCTCGCCGAACTCTTCGATGACCATCGCCCGCGCCTCTCGGGGCGACGTCGCCCACACGCTTAGCCTTTTTCCAGGCTCGTCGCCAATCCAGATGAATCCTACGTATTCCTTCAGAGGACTAGAACTCAAGACCATCACTCCTGCCGTTTCATCACCGCTTGAGACAGGCTCGACTTTCGCAGAACCCCCCAATAATCGTGCCCGGCTTCTCCATGACCGCACCTACCTCAGCCGGCGACATCGAGTCGATGTCGTAGACGCTGACTCCAGGGAGGTCGCCGAACGCCACGACATCCTCATCGAAGAACGCACGATGTCCCTCTGTGGTGCCGTCAGCAAACCCATGAACACCGCTCAGGATGTGAACCTCATCATCCCGCATGACGGCAGACTGGACAATTGGAGTCAGATCATCCTGATCGATGGCCCCCGTCGAGGTAAAGATCCGGCCGCCCGCTGCGTTGCTGCTTGTCTCGTCTAGAGATCCACCGTACTTGTTCAGCCCTCGGCCTGAACCTCGGTCACTAGGTGCAGACTTCTTGCTGCTGCCCCCACCCCCGCGCCTCGGAGCCTCCGTCTTCGCACTCGCCTTGCGAGCACCACCAGCACTACTGCTCGGTGAACGCTTCACCTTCGCCGCCAGCGACTTCAGCTCCGCCGCCTGCTTCGAGATCTGCCCATCGAGCTTGCTCAACGCCGCCGACGCAGCCCGCTTCGCGGCGTTGAACGAACGGACGTTGTCGATCAAGTTCTTGACCTTCTTGATCGTCTTGCCGGCCTTGAAGATCGCCGCCCCAGCCGTCCCCGCGACCGCCCACGCACACGCGCCGACGTCGCGGTCCATCACGCACCGCTTGATGTCACCCAGACCCGAGGCCTCGACCCCCAGATCGACCAACGCGCCCTTCCAGTCGAACTCCGCAGCAGCCTTCTTCGCCAACGCCTCGCGACGCGACATCGACGCCGCCAGCTCCGCCTCACCCCGACGCTGCAGCTCAGCCGCCGTGTAGATCGACCCATCCGGACGAACCGTCTTGCCCGTCTCACGAGTCTTCCCGTTCTCCGTCACGCTGCACGGACTCGGCCCCTCCGTGCACGTCACCCGGTGACCATCGGGATCCATCATGTTGACGGGGTTGCCGTTCACGTACGTGTACGTGTTCGCCGTCAACGGATCAGTCGTCACCGACAGGTCCGTCGGAGGCGCAGCCACCCGATACGTGTCCGGCGTCGTGAACGCCGCATCCGACGGGTCGTACGTGCGCGTGCCCAGCTGGTAGGAGCCCGTCGACCCGTCACGCGCCTGCCCGCGGTACCAAAGGCTGTTCGCCGTCGCACTCATCGCGGAGATCGGCCGCAACCGCGAGACGATCTCCACCACCTACGACCAGCTCGGCAGCCCGAAGTGGATCTCCGACCCGACGAGCGACATCACCATCGGTCCCGTCGCCCACCGCTACCTGTACGAGAAGAAGCACGGCGATCCACCGGCGGCCCCCGTGACGACAACGACTAGAAGACGAAGAGGTCCGCCGTCGGCGACCAGACCACCACCACGAACCGGCCGTCGGCGCGGACGGCGGCTCGCCAGCCCGTCCACGACGTCTCGGCCTCGACGGCGCACGACTCTCCCTCGAGCACTGGGCTCTCGAGAGCCGGCCGACCCGACCATCGCTCGAACCGGTCAGAGAGCTCGGAGCAGGTGACCTCGGAGTCGTCCCACACCCGCAGCGCCTCGGGCGGCTCGTCGGGTGACGAGTCCGCGGCAGGCTCGTCGGGCTGCGCCGGTCGGCTCTCGCCCTCGGACGGGAAGTCGGCAGCTGCCGATGCGAGGCGCGCGTCCACCCGGGCGGCGTAGAACGCCATCGCTCCGCCGACGACGACCGGCACGAGCACGGCGGCAGCGCAGAGCGCGGTGGCGAGTCCACGCCGGCGCGGGAGGAGCAACGCCGTGACCACGGCCAGCGCCGCACACGCGAGACCGATCCAGCCAGCCCACCACATGACCGTCCCCGCGGCGTCCGACGTCCCGAGCGCGATCCAGAAGCCCGCGGCCCCGCACACCACCGGTACTGGCGTGGCCAGGACGGCGAGGGCCGCGCGGGGCACCCTTCGCCGACCCGCCTGCGGGGCAGGGCCGAACAGCGCCACCAGCACCTCGACGAGACTCCAGGCCAGCAGCCCGACGGCGATGCCGGACCACAGCGCCGACTCCAGCACCTCGATGCCGGAGCCCAGCGTCGCGACCACGGGGATGCCGACCGCGGGCGCCACGAAGCTCCCGACGAACCTCCACCACTCGGCCGATGCCATGAGGCACGGTAGCGCCGGGTCGGTGCACTGCACCTCGCCCGTTGAGCCCTGATGGAGCTACCGGTCCGTGGCTACCTGCGCGACCCACGACGTCGTCGGCGACCAGGCGGCGACGACCAAGGTCCCGTCGGGGCGGAGCGCGGCGCGACGACCGAGCCATGCCGAGGAGTGCTCGAGCGTGCACGTGCGGTCGCCAGGATCAGGCGCCACGGCGCGCCCCGTCCAGCCCTCGAACCTCCGCGCGAGGTCGGCGCAGGCCAGATCAGCATCTGGCCACGCGCGGACCACCTCGATCAGCTCGCTCTCGGCGACGTCAGCTCCTTCATCGGCGTCCGCCGGGCGGCTCGGGCCGCGTACTGGGAAGTCGTCCACGGCAGCCTCGACCCGCTCGTCGGTACGCAGGGCGACGATCCCCGTCGGGACGGCGACCAGCGCCGGCACGACGGCCCCGACGAGGCACAGACCCACGCTCACCTCGCGCGTGCGCGGCCCGAGCAAACCGAGGACCGCCGCGACGAGCAGGCAGCACGCTCCGACCTGCACCCCACGGACGATCCAGTCGCCTGCCGCCTCGGACCTCCCCAGGCCGACCCAGATGCTCACGACGAAGCAGACCGCCGGGCCCACCGCCGCAGCGAGCACCAGCGCCAGCACCGGCATCGGCCGTCCGAGCGACTCCGCGCGCTGCGACGAGGCCACCGCCCACCCGACCAGGCCGGTCAGCACCCCGATCGTCGCGGCCACCCCGAGGTTCTCGACACCGAGCGCGAGGGCGATCAGGACGGTGGTCACGACGGCAGGGAGCACACCCGCCCGCACGAGACGCGCCCACGCATCCGGCTTCATCCCGGCACGCTAGCCGGGGCGAGGGACCAGGCGCGGCGTCGTCCGCCGGCGATGGGGTGGGCGCACCGTCGGCGATGCAGGAGTCAGCCGTCCGACCCCACAGCGAGGAGACGGCTCAGCCACTTCGTGAGCAGCGCCGTCTCCTCCCCTCCGAGGAGGTCACGCTGCGTCACGGCGTGCTCGAGGACGCGACGCACGTCGGCCTGGAGGGACGGCGACGAGCTCGCGGAGCCGGTGATGGCGGCGATCACTCCCTCGCGCACGGCTATCGAGAGATCTCGGTCCTCGGTCGCGAGGACGATCTGGCGGAGGGTGACGCCGATGTTCGTGACGAGCACGTGCGCTGCCGCCTGCTCCGGGGTCGTGCAGAGTCGTCCCTGCTCGTGCGCCTTCCTCGTCAGCTCGCGCAGCAGCTCGCTCGGCCGGGCCTGCGCCGACGGCGAGTAGCCGGGGCGGACCTTCCCGTACATGAGCGTGTAGAACCCGGGGTTCCTCAGGCCGAACGCGACGTGGGCGTCCCACCCGTCGCGGATGTCCTGGATCGGGTCTCCCGTGCTCTCGCCGGCCGACTTCTCGGCGAGGTAGAGGTCGAACCCACGCTCGACGACGGCGTCGGTCAGGCCCTGCTTGTTGCCGAAGAAGTGGTAGAGCGTCGGCATCTGCACGCCGGCCGCAGCGCACACCGCCCTGAGCGAGACCTCCTCGCCGGGTGCGCTCGCGATCATCTCGGCGGCCGCGTCGAGAAGACGAGTCCGTGTATCGGCTCGCACTTCTTCTGTCATGTCGCTACAGTACTCGTGTATCGCTGATACATGTTCCTATTCACTCGACATAGAAGGAGTGACCATGTCCACGCACACGCTGGAGGGCAAGACCGTCCTCGTCGCCGGAGGTGCCAAGAACCTCGGAGGACTCATCAGCCGTCAGGCCGCGGAGGCGGGCGCGAACGTCGCCCTGCACTACAACTCCGCGTCCACGCGCGCCGACGCCGAGGAGACGCTCGCCGCGGTCGAGGCCGCGGGCGGCAAGGGCGTGATCCTCACCGGAGACCTCACCGTCCCCGACAACGTCGCGAGGCTGTTCGCCGACGCCGAGTCGGCGCTCGGGCGCGTCGACGTCGCGGTGAACACCGTCGGCAAGGTGCTGCGCAAGCCCATCGCGGACACGACCGAGGCCGAGTACGACGCGATGTTCGACATCAACAGCAAGGCGGCGTACTTCTTCATCAAGGAGGCCGGACGGCACGTCGCCGACGGCGGCAAGGTCATCACGATCGTCACGTCGCTCCTCGGCGCCTTCACCGACGGCTACTCGACGTACGCCGGCGGCAAGTCGCCGGTCGAGCACTTCACGCGCGCCGCGGCGAAGGAGTTCGCCGAGCGAGGGATCTCCGTCACCGCCATCGCGCCGGGCCCGATGGACACCCCGTTCTTCTACGGCCAGGAGACGCCCGAGCGCGTCGAGTTCCACCGGTCGCAGGCGATGGGCGGCCAGCTGACGCAGATCGAGGACATCTCCCCGATCGTCCGCTTCCTCGCGACCGAGGGCTGGTGGATCACCGGCCAGACCATCTTCGCCAACGGCGGATACACGACCCGCTGACCCTGAGGAGACCCCCCATGACTGCACCGCACCTGCCCCAGCCCGTGGCCTCCTTCGTGGAGACCGTCAACCGCCACGACGACGAGGGCTTCCTCGACGCCTTAGCCGCCGGCGCCGTCGTCGACGACTGGGGTCGCACCTTCACCGGTCGCGACGAGATCAAGGCCTGGAGCGCTCGGGAGTTCATCGGCTCCCAGGGCATCCTGACCGTCGAGGAGGTCAGCATCCAGGACGACAGCCACGTCACGGTCGTGGGCGACTGGCGCTCGACGCACGCCAACGGTCGCTCCCGTTTCGCGTTCGAGGTGGCGGGCGACCGGCTCACCCGCATGACGATCCGCGAGGGCTGAGCGACGACGCGCCCTGGCGTCGGCTCAGAACAGCCAGTCGACGTCGACCAGGCCCGGCCACATCGCGACGTCGAGGGTGCCGTCGGCCAGCAGACGGGGCCGCCGGACGCTCCACGCCGACTGCGACTCGCGCGCGCAGCCGGAGAACCCGTCCGCGTGCCTGCCCTGGGACCCGCCCCCGTCCTCGACGCGACGGACGAACGTCCCGCAGTCGAGACCGGCGTCGGGCCAGCGTCGCGCCACCCCGGAGCCGCCGTCGTCGTCGTCCTCGAGGCCCACCAGCAGATACGCCGCGACCAGCGGCGGTGTGGCGCTGGTCGGCCTCGCGACGAGGAGCGCCATCGAGCAGCACCCGACCACCTCGGGGACCGCGGCCACGCAGCTGAGCACGAGCGAGATCGGGTGTCCCCGGGGTGCTACCGAGCAGCGACACGAGCACGAGCAGGCCCGCCCAGACGCCCAGACGCCCAGACCGACCGTGTCGTCGAACGCCACCTCCGATCGTGCGCCGGCGCCCGGCCCGACGACGAGGCGCGGGCGATGAACCCGGCATCCGCCGACGGACGTGTCTCGCCACGCTGCGGGACGCTGTCGACCCGCGGGGACCGGACGGCCTCGCGGGCTGATGGACGGGGCTGGATGCGCGTTCCGTCCGTGCGACCGCCGGACTCCTCTGCCACCGGCGCGCTCGGTCTCACGCCGAGTGCATCGAGGACCCCGCGACCAGCTCAGGTCGGACACCCGCCTGGTCGCGCTCCAGGGACCGCGCCCTTCTCCACCGCCCCGCGGGCGAAGAAGGACCGCTAGGGTCGAGACATGCGCGGAATCATCCTGGCCGGGGGCACAGGGTCTCGACTGCATCCCATCACACGCGGCATCAGCAAGCAGCTCGTGCCGGTCTACGACAAGCCGATGGTCTACTACCCGTTGTCCACCCTGATGCTCGCGGGCATCCGCGACATCCTCATCATCACGAGTCCGCACGAGGCAGAGCTGTTCGTGCGTCTCCTGGGCGACGGCAGCGCCTTCGGGGTCAACCTGAGCTACGCGGTGCAGCCGACACCCGACGGCCTCGCCCAAGCCTTCCTCATCGGCGAGTCGCACCTCGGCCAGGAGCCGGCGGCGCTAGTCCTGGGCGACAACATCTTCCACGGGACGGGCATGGGCTACCAGCTGCGCCGACACACCCAGACCGAGGTGGCGGCGATCTTCGGCTACCGCACCTCCAACCCGCAGGCGTACGGGGTCGTCGAGATCGGAGAGGACGGCCGGGCGATCTCCCTGGAGGAGAAGCCGCAGCGGCCCCGCTCGCCCTATGCGGTGCCGGGTCTGTACTTCTACCCCGACGACGTGGTCGAGCACGCCAAGACTCTCGTGCCCTCCGCCCGAGGTGAGCTCGAGATCACTGACCTGAACCGCCTCTACCTCCAGGAGGGCCGCTTGCACGTGGAGGTCCTCCCCCGCGGCACCGCATGGTTCGACACCGGCACCTTCGACTCGCTCAACGATGCCTCGAACTTCGTGCGCACCATCGAGGCGCGTCAAGGGACCCTCGTCGGCTCTCCCGAGGAGGTGGCCTGGCGCGTCGGCTTCCTCTCCGACGCTGAGCTGCTCGAGCGTGCCGAGCGGCACTCCTCGAGCACCTACGGACCCTACCTGCGCGCCCTGCTCGACGAGGGCGACGACGCCCACGATCCCTACCGCGTCTGAGCAGGCCGATGACCATCGACGTCCCGTTCCTCGACCTCGACGCGGCCTACGTGGAGCTTCGTCCCCAGATCGACGCCGCGGTGAGCGGGGTCCTCGCGTCCGGGCGCTACCTGCTCGGCGCCCAGACCGAGGCGTTCGAGGCGGAGTTCGCCGCGGCATGCTCTGCCGCGCACTGCGTCACGGTCGGCAGCGGTTGCGACGCGCTGGAGCTCAGTCTGACCGCACTGGGCGTCGGTCCTGGTGACGAGGTCATCGTCCCCGCCCACACCTTCATCGCCACCTGGCTCGCCGTCTCCCGCTGCGGAGCCCGCCCCGTACCCGTGGAGCCGTCACCCGACGGCTACCTCGTCGACGTCGAGGCGGTCGAGGCCGCCGTCACGCCGCGGACGGCCGCCATCCTCGTCGTGCACCTGTACGGCGAGGTCGCCGATCTCGCCGCGATCCGCCGGGTCGCCGACCGTCACGGTCTCGCTCTCGTCGAGGACGCGGCTCAGAGCACGGGTGCCCGCGGACGGGACGGCGCCGTCGTCGGATCCGGGTCCACCGCGGCTGCCTTCAGCTTCTATCCGGGCAAGAACCTGGGCGCTCTCGGTGACGGCGGGGCCGTCGTCACCGACGACGACGACCTGGCTCGACGGGTCCGCCTCCTGCGCAACTACGGGTCCGTGGCCAAGTACGTGCACGAGGTCCGAGGCACGAACAGTCGCCTGGACGAGATCCAGGCGGCCGTCCTGCGCGCGAAGCTGCCGCTGCTGGACGCATGGAACGCTCGCCGCGCGACCATCGCCGCGCTCTACCTCGACCGGCTCGAGGAGGCATCTGGTGTCCGCCTCCCCCCGCACGACCAGGGCCGGTCTGCCTGGCACCTCTTCGTCGTCCGCTGCCACGACCGGGAGACGCTGCAGCGAGAGCTCACCCGTCACGGAGTCGAGACCCTCGTCCACTACCCGACCCCGGTGCACCTGAGCGCGGCCTACGCGGACCACGGACACCGAGCCGGTTCCCTCCCGCACGCCGAACGTCTGGCCCGGGAAGTGCTGAGCCTGCCCATCGGCCCGCATCTCGCGCTCCCGGCTGCCGAACGGGTGGCCGACCTGGTCGCCGTGCTCGCGGCGCGACCCTAGGGCTCGACGCCCTCTGCCACCATCCTCGGACCCGACCGTGGCAGCAGCCCTCCGGCGCGGGCCTGCGCGAAGGACATCGCCACCTCGTCACGACCGGACAGCAGGGCCGGCACGTCAGCCGGCCACGGGAGGGCCAGCTCGGGGTCGAACGGGTCGATCGCCAGCTCGAGCTCCGCATCGTACGGCGTGCTCACGAGGTAGGACATGATCGTGCCGGGCTCGAGCGCCATGAAGGCGTGCGCGGTCCCGATCGGGAAGTACAGCGCGTTGCATCGCCGTGGGTCGAGCTCCACAGCCTCCCAGGTGCCGAACGTCGGCGAGTCCGTGCGCACGTCGATCATGACGTCGAGCGCCCGACCGGCGGCGCAGTGGACGTACTTCGACTGACCGGGCGACGCGGTGAAGTGCACACCGCGCAGGACCCCGCGGTCGGAGACGATGTGGTTCGTCTGCGCCACGGGGAAGGGGTGCCCGACGGCCGCCACGAACGCCTCCTCCTGCAAGGGGGACGCGAAGACTCCGCGTGCGTCGTGGTGCACCGTCGGCGTGAACTCCCACCCTCCAGCGACGCGCAGCTGACGTGCCTGCACCGTCAACTCGCCCTGACGAGCCCGCGGAAGCGTCCCCACCCATCGGCGACATCCTGGTCGAGCTGGTTCAACCGCGCCGTGACCGACTGGTCGAAGCCGTCGAGGAAGTATTCGTCGCCGGGAGCCGGCTCCACCTCGCGCCCCGACTCGACGAACTCGCGCAGCACGTCGTGCAGGCTGTGATCGGAGGTGACCCGCCCGGCGATGTAGCGGTGGGCTCCGTCGAGGTCGGGGAAGCCAGCCTCCCGGTACAGGTACACGTCGCCCAGCAGGTCGACCTGGACGGCGACCTGCGGGTGCGCGGTGGGCCTCATGGTGTCCGGCCGGATCCGGAGCAGCTCCGCGTCGACCCCGCGACGCAGGCTCTCCAGCGCATAGCCGAGGTCGATCGTCATCCCCGGGGTATGCCGCTCGGCGTACTCCACGAACGCGTCGAGACCGTGGAGGAGCTCGTCTCGCTCCTGCTCGTCGAGCCGGCCGTCGTCGCGACCGCTGTAGTCCTCGCGCACGGTGACGAAGTCGAGCGGACGGTCGGGGCTGGACTCGTTCAGCTCGGCGATGAAGTCGACGAGGTCGATCAGCCGCCCCGTGCGGCCGGGGAGGATGATGTGGTTGAAGCCGAGCCGCAGGTCGCTGCCCCGCTCTTGTCGCTGGTGCATGAACCGCTGCAGGTTGGCCTTGACGCGGCTGAACGCACCCTTCTTCGTGGTGGTCTCCTCGTACTCCTCGTCGTTCAGGCCGTAGAGCGAGGTGCGCAGGGCCCCGAGGTCCCAGACCCCCGGCTGCCGCGACAGGGTCGCGTCGGTGAGCGCGAAGGAGTTCGTGTACATCGTCAGGTCGAGCCCGCGGTTCGCGGCGCGGGTGATCAGCTCGCCCAGACCCGGGTTGGTCAGCGGCTCGAGCCCACCGGACATGTACATGGTCGTGCGACCGTCGTTCGGCACCTCGTCGATCACCGAGGCCAGGACCTCGTTGCCGGGGGTGAGGGAGTCCGCCGCGTACCGCGCCCCGGTCACACGCACGCAGAAGTGGCACCGGAACATGCACGTCGGGCCCGGGTACAGGCCGACGCTCACGGGGAAGGCGAAGCGTCGCTCGACGGCGGCGTCGAGCGCACCGGCCTCGTTGAGCGGCTTGATCGTGTTGCTCCAGTACTTGCCCGCCGGGCCGTGCTCCACGGCCAGCGCCAGCTCGGGCACGCGGTCGAACACCTCCAGCACGGCCGCGAACTCGTCGCGGTCCAGGCCGAGCCTCTGGCGCATCTGCTCCAGCGGGGTGAACGGGTGCGCCCCGTAGTGGGAGACGAGGGCGGCCAGGTGTGCCGCCTTCGCCTCGACCCCGTCCTCGCCCATCGAGCGGAGTCGCTCGGCGACGAGGTCGCGTGCCGTGTGGTGGTCGACGCCGGGTCGTGCCACGTCTAGAACCTTCATCGATGTCTCCATAGGTGTGGACGTGCCCCTGTCCGGGGCCCTAGCTCGGTGCGTTCCTCGCTGCGGTCAGGCGGCGCGCGACGTGCTCCCCGTCGGCGACGACCAGCCGCAGCACGTCGCAGATCCTGCGGATGTCCTCGGCCGAGACGCCCGGCCCGGTGGGCAGGGCGACGACCTGCGCCGCCAGCCACTCCGCGCTCTCGATGCGCTGGGGGGTCTCGGTCCGGTAGGGCTCCATGAGGTGGCACGGCGGCGAGAAGTACGGCTTCGCGACCACCTGCTCGGCAGCGAGCACCCTGATAATCTCGTCTCGGTCGATCCCGGTGTGCGCGGGATCCACCGAGACGATCACGTACTGGTAGTTGCTGCGCTCCTCAAGGTCGAGCTCGTGCAGCCGCAGGCCCTTCACGCCGCGCAGCTCCTCGGCGTACAGCTCGTGGTTGCGGCGGTTGTGCTCGCAGACCTCAGCGAACGCGTCGAGCGAGGTGAGGCCCATGGCGGCCGACGCCTCGCTCATCTTCGCGTTGGTGCCGACGTGCTCCACCCGTCCGCCCTGGCCGAGGCCGAAGTTGTGCATGCTCCGGGCCCGCGCGGCGAGCGTGGCGTCGTCGGTGACCAGGGCCCCGCCCTCGAAGGACGTGACCACCTTGGTCGCGTGGAAGCTGAAGACCTCGGCGTCGCCGAAGCTGCCCGCTGGCCGGTCGTCGCGCGTGCACCCCAGGGCGTGGGCGGCGTCGTAGAGCATGACCAGGCCGTGGTCGTGCGCGAGTCGGTCGAGCTCCTCGACCGGCGCGACCTGGCCCCACAGGTGGACGCCGACGACGGCCCCGGTGCGCTCGGTGATGCGCCGCTTCACGTCGTCGGGGTCGATCAGCCCCGTGACCGGGTCGACGTCACAGAAGACCGGCTCCAGACCGATCCAGCTAGCGGCGTGCGGCGTCGCCGCGAACGTCATGGCCGGCATGATGACCTCGCCGCGGACCCCCGCCGCGTGCATCGCGAGCTGCAGGCCCACTGTGGCGTTGCTCGTGGCCACGCAGTGCCTGACCCCGGCGATCTCGGCGACGGCGGTCTCGAACTCGCTGACCAACGGGCCGCTGTTCGTGAGCCACTCGTTGTTCAGCACCCAGGCCATGCGCGACTCGAAGCGCTCACGGTCCCCCATCGAAGGGCGACCGACGGTGACGGTGTTGAGGAAAGCTGCGGGCCCCCCGAAGACGGCGAGGTCGTCGATGGTGCGCTTCACGGGTGCTCCCCTTGTGCGAGGGCGAGCGCGCAGGCCATGAGCGTGCGCAGCTCGATGGTGACGTAGTTCTCGTGCGTGAGCAGGTCGCCGATCTCGCCCAGGGTCACCCACCGGTGCTCCGGGGTCTGCGACGTGTCGAAGGACGGCGGCACCTCGACGACGACGTACCGGTTCTGGAGGTGGTGGAAGCGTCCGCCCTCCTCGGACTGCCACGAGTCGTACAGCACCGATCCCTCGTCGGCCGTCGCGACGACGTCGAGGTACGGGGGCGCGGCCGACTCGGGCAGGTCGGCGTAGTTCGCGGGCTGGCAGTGCACGGTCGGTGCGAGCTCGGCGACCTCGAAGCCGCCCGCCTGGGTGCGCATCTGCACCAGGGCGCGGAGCACACCGTCGACCTGGGTGACGAGCAGGGCCAGGAGCCCCGGGCTCGCCGCGGCGACGATGGGCTGCGACCACGAGCCGACCTCGCGTCCGCTGGCGGTGACCGTGATGCCGAAGACGGAGAAGTACTTGCCGTCGACGTGCTCGATGGCGTCCTCGCCGAGGACCCAGCCGGACGACGCCGTGTCGGAGAGCGGGCGCAGCCGCTGCACCAGCTCGCGCCGGGACCGGATGTCGGTGACCCACCGGCGCAGCGCGTGGTCGGGCTCCGGTCGGGCCGCGAGGGAGCGGCGCAGGGCCTGCACGCGCTCGTCGACGACGGGGCCGCCGTCGTCGACGGGGCCGAGGCGTCCGGTGGTCGGTAGGCAGGAGATCACGCTGCGCAGGTCCATGTTGACAACGTTGTCGACGAGCAGTGCCGAGCGCAGCACCGACAGGGGCGTCCAGCGGAAGTCCGGGTGCGGCTCGACGTCCTCCTGCACCTCCACGACGAGGTTCCGGTTGCGCTTGCGCAGGAACCACGACCCCTGCTCGGACTGCAGGACGTCGAGCAGCACGTGGCCCGGAGCCGTGCCGTTGACGTGCTCGATGTAGCGCACCGCGTGGCCACGGTGCACGCCGAGGACGTTGCTGCGCGTCGCTTGGATCGTCGGCGACAGCTGCGCCTTCCCGAGGTTGCCGGGCTCGACCTTGGCCTGGACGAGCGCGTGCATGACGCCGTCGACCTCCCGCACGAGCAGGGCGAGGAACCCGACCTCCGGCTGCAGCAGGATCGGCTGCGACCACTCGCGCCGCCACCCGTGGTTCGTCGCGACGGCCAACCCCTCGACCGAGAAGAACCGGCCGGAATCGTGCCGGATCGCTCCGTGCGTGCCGTCGAGGCTCCAGTGCTCAAGGTCGGCGAACGAGGTCCGCTCGACCCGCAGGGCGCGAGCCGCGGCACGCTCGGCGAGCCAGCCGAGCAAGGCGTCGCGCGGATCGGCGCGCTCTCGATCGAGCACGGCTCCGCGTCCCGCGGCAGCCGTGTCCACGAAGGTCGGCGCGTGCTCCATCGGTGGACGCCCCCTTCCTCCACTGGTCGGATCGTGCTGGTCGTCCTGGCCCGTGAGAACTACGTCGATCCTAGCCCGTCGCGGCCCGCCTGAGCACCTCCGCCACCTCGGCGACCTGGTCCACGAGGTAGAAGTGGCCGCCGCGGAAGGTGAGCTCCGTCAGCGCTCCGCGCGAGTTCCGCCGCCATCCGGCAACCGCGTCTGCCGGCACGAGCGGGTCGTCGCGGGCGTGCATGACGGTGAGCGGGGCCTGGACGACGGCGTCCGCCGACCCGCGGTAGGCGCGGACGATGCGGTAGTCGGCCCGCACCGCGGGCAGCACCAGGGCGCGGATCTCCGGGTCGTCCAGCACCGCGACGTCGGTCCCCGAGAGGCGCAGGAGCTCGGTCAGCAGCGCGTCGTCGTCGAGCGTGACCGGCGCCGCCTCCGACCACCCCGGCGCACCCCGGCCGGACACCACGAGGTGCGCGACCGCCGTGCCCCGACCCTCAAGCCGTCGTGCAACCTCGAAGGCCACGACCGCGCCCATGCTGTGACCGAACAGCACCAGCGTCCGCGCCGCGGCACGGGGGGCGAGTCGCGTCGAGACCTCCTCGGCGAGCGCCTCGATCGACGGCAGCTGCGCCTCCCGGTGCCGGTCCTGGCGGCCCGGGTACTGCACCGCCAGCACCTCGAGCTCTGGCAGCAGGGCACCGAGCGGCCGGTAGTAGGTGGCAGACCCGCCGGCGTGCGGGAGCACCAACAACAGCGGCGCGTCGCGCTGCCCCTCGTTCAGCCTTCGGAACCACACGTCGTCACCGCGGTCGATCATCCTGCGCTCCCCTCGAGGTCGTCGATGCGTACGGCGGCCACCAGGATGCCCCGGTGCCGCACCCACGACCCTTGCAACGTCGAGGGCAGCCCGAGCGCGGCGAGCTCGGGAGCCGGGCGCAGCAACGTCGCCCGGAAGGTCGCCGAGCCCCGGTCGACCACCCCCGCCGCGTCGTCGAAGTCGAGCCAGCTCCCGGCGAGCGGGTACCACACCTTGAAGACCACCTCCTTGAGGCAGAACACGAGCCTGTCCCATGCAGGTCCGGGAGCGCTCGCCGTCAGGTCCGCGACCATCGAGACCTCCGTCGGGTCGGCGATGCTGTGCAGGATGCCCTCGGGCAGCGGCTCGTCCGGCTCGGCGTCGATCCCGACGGCGCGCACCTCCGTGCGGCGGCCGACCGCGACGCCCACGTAGCCGCTGCAGTGGGTGATGCTTCCGACGACGCCCACCGGCCACATCGGCTCGCCCCGCGGTCCCGAGAGGATCGAGTCGGCGCGGACGCCGAGCTCGTCAAGCGCCGAGCGCGCCAGACGGCGCCCCGCGGCGAACTCACGTCGGCGCGCCGGCACGGCCCCCACGACCAGAAGGCGCTCCGCCGGGGTGAGGCCGTCCTCGTCCCCGTGCGCGAACGCCTCGCCGACGACCAGGCGGGCGTCGAGGAGCCGACGCAGCGGTCCGTCCCCCACGGGACGTGCACCGACGAGACCCACGACCTAGACGTGGACCGGCATGGTGCGCACCCCGAGGACGATCTGGTCGAACATCGCGAACGACGGGTCCTCGCGGTCGACCACGAGCCGGCCGCGGGACCGGACGATCTCCTCGAGCGCGACGACGTTCTCGAGGCGCGCGAGCGGTGCCCCGAGGCAGAAGTGGATGCCGTGGCCGAAGGAGAGCTGCGCCGCGCCGCGCACCCCGCGGTCGGGGTCGAAGCGATCGGGGTCCTCGTGCGCCTCCGGGTCGCGATTGGCCGACAGCACCCACACGTTCACCATGACGTCGGCCGGGAGGTCCACGCCGCCGACCCGCGCCGGGGCAGTCGTCGTGCGCTGCATCTGCGGGAAGGGTGGACGGAAGCGCAGGACCTCCTCGACGATGGCGGGGATCCGGTCCGGGTGCTCGCGGGCGAGATCCCACGCCCAGGGATGCTCATCGAGCGTGTTGACGATGTTGCCGAGCAGGACCGTGGTGGTGACGTGGCCCGCGAGGAGGAGCGCGGTCGAGAAGTTCGCCGCCTCCACGTCGTCGAGCCCGCGCCCGTCCACCTCTGCAAGGACGAGCTTGCTCACCAGGTCGTCGGCGGGCGCGGCGCGGCGCTCGGCGCACAGGCGCTGCAGGTACGACGTCAGAGGATCCAGGATCGCCGCAATGCGCTCCGCCAGGGCCGGGTCGGTCGGGTCGTCCATCTGGATGTCGATGAGGGAGGCCGACCAGGAGCCGAACTGCTCCTGGTCCTCGCGCGGCAGGCCGAGCATCTCTCCGATGATGGTGACGGGCAGCGTGAAGGCGATCTCCTGCACGAGGTCGAAACGCGGTCCGGCCGCGTCGAGCAGATCGCGTGCGACCTCGCGGACTCGCGGCTCCAGGTTCTCGACCATCCGTGGGGTGAACGCGCTGCTGACCACCTTGCGCAGCGCGCGGTGGTCCGGCGGGTCCATCTCGTGGATCATCCCCGGGGTCGGCTCGGAGCCCTCGATCACCCGGTTCGGGTCGGAGGAGAACGTGGCGGTGTCCTTCAGGACCTCGCGGACGTCCGCGTGGCGGAACACGTGCCACACGCCGTACTCGTCGCGCCAGACCGGTTCGTGCGCGCGCATCTCGGCCAGCCAGGCGAGCAGGGCCTTCTCGTCGGACATCGGCGGGACCACGTGGGACACGACTCCTCCTCGCGTTGACGGCGTCAGGCGCACCGCCCGACGCGTCGGACCGGCGCGTCCCCACCGTATCCTGAGACGTACCGACGGGGCCCGTCCCGCCGGCGCACCGACGAGGAGCAGGAGCCCATGGCAGGTCCGCAAGACCGTCCGCGAGGGCGCGGACCCTCCTCCGGTCGCCCGCAGCGGCCGGTGGGCGGCCGCAGCCAGCGCGACCGCGACCGGCGGGTCCTCGGCCAGAACTTCCTGCGCGACCCGGCGACCATCCGGCGCATCGCCGACGCCGCCGACGTCGACCCCGACGGGCTCGTCGTCGAGGCGGGTCCCGGCGAAGGGCTGCTCACCCGCGAGCTCGCCCGACGCGCCGGGCGGGTACGCACCTACGAGCTGGACCAGCGCCTCGCGCGACGACTCTCGACCGACCTGGCCCAGGAGACGAGCATCGAGGTCGTCCACGCCGACTTCCTGACCGCGCCTCACCCCGAGGAGCCGTTCCAGTTCGTCGGCGCGATCCCCTACGGCATCACCTCCGCCATCGTCGACTGGTGCCTGACCGCCCCGACCCTGACGTCGGCGACCCTCGTGACCCAGCAGGAGTTCGCGCGCAAGCGGACGGGTGACTACGGACGGTGGACGGCCCTCACCGTCACCACGTGGCCGACCTTCGAGTGGCAGTACGTCGCCAAGGTCGACCGCACGCTGTTCACACCGGTGCCGCGCGTGCACTCCGCGATCATGCGGCTGCGCCGCCGCCCACAGCCCCTCCTGCGCGACGCGGCGGCGAGGTCGCGCTTCGCGGACATGGTGGAGATCGGCTTCGTCGGCAAGGGCGGCAGCCTCTACCGGTCGCTGACCCGGGAGTGGCCGCGCTCGAAGGTCGACAGCGCGTTCGCGCGCGCCGACGTCCACCACGACGAGATCGTCGCCTTCGTGCACCCCGACCAGTGGATCACGCTGTTCCAGCTCCTCGACGGGTCCCGTGGCGGCGCCGCGCGCGGACCGGGCGACCAGCGGGGGCGGCGCGGCCGCCCAGGCGGAGGCCCCCGGCCGGACGGTCGCGCGGGCGGCGGCCCGCGCCGCGACGCGGGCGGGCGCCGCACGGGTGACGGACGCGGAGGTCGCCCCCGTCCCCCGCGCGGCGGCCAGGCCTAGCGGCGCTTCTCCCGCACCATCACCTCGGCGCTGCGGCGCAGGTCCCTGGAGGACGACCCGACCTCCACGGTCCGGCGGCCGGTGCCCGTCACCCAGGCGTCGCGCTCGACGTCCCAATGCTGCAGGGCGCGCGGCTCGATGCGCACCGTGACCCAGCGCGACTCCCCCGCGGCCAGCCGGACCTTCTCGAAGCCCGCCAGCTGACGCTCCGCCTGGGGGAGGTCGACCCTCGGGCTGGCCCCGAGGTAGGCCTGGACGACCTCCGAGCCGGCGCGGTCACCGGTGTTGGCCACCTTGACGCGGGCGACCAGGCCCCCGTCGCGGGCCGGCCGCACAGTGAGCGGCCCGTACCGGAACGTCGTGTACGACAGACCGTGCCCGAAGGCGAACAGCGGGTCGACGTCCTGCTGGTCGTACCAGCGGTAGCCCGAGAAGATGCCCTCGTCGTAGTGCACGGTGCCGTCGACGCCGGGGAACCGGCGCGCGTCGGCCCCGACCGGCGTCTCCTCGACCGAGCGGGGGAACGTCTGGGTCAGCCGTCCCCCCGGCTCCGCGTCGCCGAAGAGCAGCGCGGTCGTCGCCTCGGCACCGGCCTGTCCCGGGTACCACATGTCGAGCACGGCCTGCGTGGAGTCGAGCCACGGCATGGTGATCGACGACCCGGTGTTGAGCACCACGACCGTCCTCGGGTTCGCGGCCGCCACCGCCGCGATGAGCTCGTCCTGGCGTCCGGGGAGGCCCAACGACGTGCGGTCGGCCGTCTCGGCGCCGTCGTCGTAGCCGAAGACCACCGCGACGTCGGCGTCGCGCGCTGCCTCGACGGCGGCGTCCTGCGCCTGCTGCGCGGCGTCGGGCGTGACCCACGTGAGGTCGACGTCGACGGTCGGGTCGCCTCCGGGCGGCGCGGTCCCCGTCAGCTGCAGATCATGCTCTCCGGCCTCCAGGCGGATCGGGACGCTGGTCAGGGGGCCGAACACGTCGCCGACACCGATCGGCGCGGCGCCGTCGACCACCAGGCCGCCGTTGCCGCCGTCCATCCGGACCGCGAGCCGGTACACGCCGGTCTCGGGCACGGTGAGCGTCCCCTCGTACAGCACGCCGCCGGCATCGGGGGTCAGGCGCCCGCCCTCGAACGCGGGCTGGAGCGCGTCGGGCCCGATCGGCGTCCCCCGCAGCTCCTCCCCGACCTCGTAGCTGACGTCGGCGCCCTGGGCCCGCTCGCGGATGGTGTCGACCGGGGCGTTGGCGTAGTCGGGCTCGACGTAGGAGCTGCCGAGGCCGGTGACCTTGGGTTCCTTCGCCGTCGGCCCGATCACGGCCAGGTCCTGCTGCGCGTCCGGGTCGAGCGGCAGCACGTCGTCCTCGTTCCGCAGCAGCACGGCGCCGTCCTCGGCCACCCGCTGCGCGACCGCGACGCCACCCGCGACGTCGCGCTCGGGGCGGGCGGGCGGGTCGGCGTCGAGCAGCCCGAACCGCTCCATCTGGGTGAGGATGCGCGTCACCGACGTGTCGAGCCGCGACTCAGGGATGCGACCCTCCTCGATCGCCCTGCCCAGCGCGTCGCCGAAGAACTTTCCGGGCGCGAGCGAGCCGTCGGGGTTGACGTCGACCCCCATCTCCTGGTCCAGGCCCGCCTCGATGTCCTCGGTGGCGTGCGCCGCGCCCCAGTCCGACATGACCCAGCCCTCGAAGTCCCACTGCTCACGCAGGATCGAGGTCAACAGGGTCTCGTTGCTGCAGGCGAAGGTGCCGTTGACCTTCGGGTAGGCGCACATGACCGAGGACGCCCCGGCGCGGATCGGCGCCTCGAAGCCGGGCAGCTCGATCTCCCTCAAGGTCCGCTCGTCGATGTCGACGTCGGTCGTGTAGCGGTCGGTCTCCTGCGTGTTGGCCGCGTAGTGCTTGACCGAGGTCATCAGCCCCTGGCTCTGCACCCCGCGGACCTGCGAGGCCGCGATGCGGCCCGTGAGCAGCGGGTCCTCGCTGAACGTCTCGAAGTTCCGGCCGGCCTGTGGCACCCGGATGTTGTTGACCATAGGACCGAGGATCACGTCCTGTCGCGCGGCACGCCCCTCTCGTCCGAGCACCTCGCCGTACTTTCGCGCCAGGTCCTCGTCGAAGGTCGACGCGAGCGCCACCGGCGCCGGCATGGCGACGGCCGGACGACTGATCGTCACACCGGCGGGGCCGTCCGTCCCGCTCAGCTGAGGGATCCCCAGCCGAGGGACACCAGGGAGCCAGAGCTTTTCCAAGGGGTCGTCCAGGTTGTAGTTCCAGTAGACGAAGGACAGCTTCTCCTCGACCGTCATCTGCGTCACCAGACGATGGACCTTCCGGTCGTCCCAGGACTCCTCCGGCCCGGCGGGCCTCGCCTCGACCGCAGCAGTCGAACCGGCTGACAGCACCATCATGATCCCGAACAATCCCCCAAGGATGCGCATGTGCCATTGTGCCCACAGGCCCGGCGCGCGACGCAACCGAAGGACGCCCCGACCCGTGCGCGAGCACCTCCACGGACGAAATCCGCGCTTCTCCGGCGGCGCGGGCGTCGAGTAGGGTCGTCGACGTGAGCATCTCGGCCTGCCGCATCTGCGGACACACCGACCTCGAACCGATCCTGTCCCTGGGCGACCAGGCACTCACGAGCGTCTTCCCGGACCGCCCGGACGCTGCCGTGCCGTCCGTCCCGCTCGACCTCGTCCGGTGCACACCGCCTGGCTGCGGTCTCGTCCAGCTCCGCCACACCGCAGACTTCGGGCTGATGTTCAACGACGGCTACGGATACCGCTCGGGCATCCGACCCTTCATGATCAACCACCTCGGCTCGCTCGTCGCGTCCGTGCGCGCCAAGGTCGACGTCGGCCCCTCCGACCTCGTGGTCGACATCGGCAGCAACGACTCGACGCTTCTGCGCTCCTACCTGCCCGACGCGCCCACGTTGGTCGGCTTCGACCTCGTCGGGGAGAAGTTCCGGCACCTGTACCCCGACGGCGCCGACCTGGTCGCCGGGCCGTTCTCCGCCGAAGCCTTCCAGGAGCGGTACGGCGAGCGCCGGGCGCGGATCGTGACCTCCGTGGCCATGTACTACGACCTGCCGGACCCGGTGGCCTTCATGCGCGACGTGCGCGACGTCCTCGCCCCAGACGGCCTCTGGGTGGCCGAGCAGAGCTACCTTGCCTCCATGCTCGACGCCGGCGCGTACGACGTCGTCTGCCACGAGCACCTGGAGTACTACGCGCTCGCCCAGTTCGACTGGATGGCTGAGAGGAGCGACCTCGTCGTGATCGACGCCGAGGTCACCGACGTGTACGGCGGCAGCCTCCGGGTGACGCTCGGGCACCGCGGCGGTCCGCACGCGCCGAACACGGAGGCTCTCGACCGGATCCGGGCTGCGGAACGCGCTGCCGGGCTCGCGACACCGGCTCCGTACGAGACGTTCGCCCGGCAGACCGAGGAGCACCGCGACCGGCTCGTGGACTTCCTCGACCGGTCGCGCGCGCAGGGCCGGACCACCCTCGGGTACGGCGCGTCCACCAAGGGGAACGTGATCCTGCAGTACTGCGGCCTGACCGCGGAGGACCTGCCGTGCATCGGCGAGGTCAGCCCGGAGAAGGCGGGGACGTTCACGCCGGGGACTGGCATCCCGATCGTCTCGGAGGAGGACGCGAAGGCGCGCCGGCCCGACCAGCTGCTGGTCCTGCCGTGGATCTACCGCGACGGCTTCGTGGAGCGCGAGGCCGAGTTCCTGGCAGGGGGCGGATCACTCGTGTTCCCCCTGCCGCGGTTCGAGGTCGTGTCATGACGGCGCTGCCGGAGGTGCCGGACCTGGACTCCGACGCCTTCCACGTCGACTGGTACGACACGTACGCCCAGCTGCGCGAGCGTCGGCCCGTCACGCCCGTCCGGTTCTTCGGCCAGGACGCGTGGCTCGTGACCGGGTACGAGCAGGCCCGGACCGCCCTCACGGACCTGCGCCTGAGCAGCGACCCGAAGGCCCAGTACCCCGACGTCGACGTCGACTTCCCGGCCTACCTCGGCTTCAGCGACCGCGCCAAGCACTACTTCGTGAACAACATGGGCACCAGCGACCCGCCCAGCCACACCCGGCTGCGCAAGCTCGTCGCGCGGGAGTTCACGGCGCGCCGGGTCATGGCGATGCGGCCCCGCGTGCAGCAGATCGTCGACGGTCTGCTCGACACGATGGCCGAGACCCCCGACGCCGACGTGGTGGCCTCGTTCGCGCACCCGCTCCCGATCCAGGTGATCTGCGAGCTGCTCGGCGTCGAGGAGGGCCGGCGCAGCGACTTCGGTCGATGGAGCGCCGAGATCCTCATCATGGACCCCGAGCGGGCCGAGGCGCGCGGGGCGGCCGCCGAGGAGGTGGTCGACTTCATGCTCGACCTCGTCGAGCGGCGCCGGGCCGCGCCGGGCGACGACCTGCTGTCGGCGCTCATCCAAGCCCGGGACGTCGACGAGGCCCGCCTGAGCCAGGACGAGCTCGTCTCCGTCGCCCTGGTGCTGCTGCTGGCCGGGTACGAGGCGTCGGTGAGCCTAATCGGCATCGGCAGCTACCTGATGCTGCGCCACCGCGAGCAGCTGGACGTCCTGAAGGCCGACCCGACGTTGTGGCCGAACGCGGTGGAGGAGGTCCTGCGCCTCTACGCCCCGCCGGAGACCACCACGCGGTTCGCCGCGCAGGACGTCGAGATCGACGGCGTGAGCATCCCCGCCTACAGCATGGTGCTCGTGGCTGGGGCGGCCGCGAACCGCGACCCCGCGCGCTTCCCGGACCCCGACCGCTTCGACGTGCGCCGCGACACCAAGGGACACCTGACGTTCGGCCACGGCATCCACCACTGCCTGGGCCGTCCGCTGGCGATGCTG
The DNA here is from genome assembly GCF_001626145.1 of Aeromicrobium sp. REDSEA-S32_B7. NCBI lineage: Bacteria > Bacillati > Actinomycetota > Actinomycetes > Propionibacteriales > Nocardioidaceae > Aeromicrobium > Aeromicrobium sp. REDSEA-S32_B7. Next base: position 4,489 of record NZ_LUNF01000002.1, on the reverse strand, counting down.
GAGGGCGAGGTGGCCCTCCGGTCGCTGTTCGAGCGGTTCCCCGACGTGCACGCCACCGATCTCGACGCGGTCGCGTTCCGTCGCTCGCTGCTGCTGCGCGGCATCGACAGCCTGCCAGTCCGTCTCGGCGGGTGAGCCGTGACTGACGCCGACGGCTGGTTACGCTGCCTCCGCCGCGAGGCTGGGGCGTCCGCGGACCTGCTGTGCCTGCCGCACGCCGGCGCGGCCGCGGACTCGTTCGTGGCGCTGGCCGCTGCCCTCGCCCCGGACGTCGAGCTGTGGGCCGTGCAGTACCCCGGACGTCAGAACCGCAGCACGCAGGAGCAGCTGCCCACAGCCCAGGCGATCGCCGAGGTCGTGGCCGACGCCTGGCGCTCGCGGGCGCGGACCCGACCGTTCGCCGTGCTCGGGCACAGCATGGGCGCCCTCGTCGCCTACGAGGCGACGCGACTCCTCGAGCCGGCCGCCGTCGACGCCCCGGTGCGTCTCGTGGTCTCCGGCCAGACGGCACCGGAGCAGCACGCGGGCCGCACGGACCTGCCGGACGACGACGGCCTGCTGGCGGAGGTCCGGCGCCTGGACCCCGGCACCGTGCTCGACGACGAGGACCTGCGCGAGCACGCGCTGCCGACCCTGCGGGCCGACTACCGCGTCCTGCGCGACTACACCTGGGACCCGCGGCCGCTGCTGCGCACCCCGCTGACCGTCCTGTGCGGCGACGCCGACCCGCTGACGCCCGTCGCCGACGCCGAGCGCTGGCTCGCGCTCTCCATCGTCCCGGGGCGCGTCCGTACGCTCGAGGGCGGCCACTTCTTCCTGCGCGACCACGTCGACACCGTGGCCGCCCTCGTGCGTGAGGACCTCCTGGACTAGGCGGTCGGCTTCCGGGCCGAGGCGATCACGAAGTCCAGCGCGGGGAGCTCACCCTTCATGCCGGCGTCGCTGGTCAACGACCGCTTCACCTGGGAGTAGAAAAGCCGGCTGACGCTCGACTTGAAGCTGTCCTCGGCGAGCTTGTGCTGCCAGTACTCCAGCCACGGCTCCATGACGCGGTCGCGGATGCTGCGCACCTCGACGTCGACGAACCCGGCCGCCTCGAGCTGCTCGGCGTACACCGCGCGCGGGACCCAGTTCGCCGCCGGCATGCCGCCGGACAGCGAGCCCTTGCGCTGGGGCGCCAGTCGGGGCGTGCTCGAGCGCTCCCCGTCGAGGTCCAGCGGGATGATGTCGCCGATGGCGAGCGTCCCTCCCGGCTTCAGCACGCGGAACGCCTCGGCGAAGAACGTCGTTCGCGGGTCGTAGTGCAGCGCGGACTCCAGCGACGTCACCCGGTCGAAGCGCTCGGCCTCGAACGGCAGGTCCGTCGCGGACCCCTCCGAGAACGACAGTGACTCGGTCAGTCCCTCCGCGACGGCCCGCTCCTGCGCGGCCGCGACGTGGCTCGGCGTCAGGTCGATGCCGGTGATGCTGGCCGGGCGACGGCTCTCCCACCAGAAGAAGTCCTGCGCGCCGAGGCCGAAGCCCACGTCGAGCAGGTGGTCGCCCGGGCCCATGCCGGAGGCCTGCGCCAGCTGGTCGGCGAGGGCCTCGTTGGCCTCCTCCAGACTGCTGCAGCCCGGCTCCCAGTACCCCAGGTTGATGTAGGCGCCCTCGGTCGTGGCGTCGTGGTCGTCGGCGAACAGCTCGTACGCGACGCGGGTCCGCGTGGACGGACGCACCCGCGTCCACACGTGCCACCGGACCACGTCACGAACGTCCTTCACGATGCTCTGTCGTGCTGCCATGCCCCTCGATGTCCTCTCTTCATGACGACCGCCGTCCGTGCGGACGACGGGTCGGGGTGGGATCACCCCATCCACGCCCACGGCGCCGCGACGGGAGCCGGGGGCGGGAAGATCGTCTCGAGCGCCGCCACCAGCGACGCGTCGAGCGTGGTCGATGCCGCCCGGAGGGCGGAGTCCAGCTGCTCCGGTGTGCGGGGACCGATGACGGCGCCCGTGACCCCCGGCCGGTCCAAGAGCCAGGCCAGGGCCGCCTCGGCGGGGTCGAGGCCGTGCTCGCGGCACGTCGCCTCGAACGACTCCAGCGACGGGCGCACGGCGGGCAGCAGCTCCTGCGCCCTGCCCTGGGCCGACTTCACCGCGACGCCGCGGCGCAGCTTGTCGAGCGCACCGCTCAGCAGGCCCCCGTGCAGCGGCGACCAGGCGAACACCCCGACCCCGTAGGCCTCGGCGGCCGGGAGCACCTCGAGCTCCACGTCGCGCCGGGCGAGGTTGTAGAGGCACTGATGGCTGATGGTGCCGACGCCCTGGCGGCGCCGCGCCGCCTCCTCGCCCGCGGCGATCTGCCAGCCGGCGAAGTTGCTGGATCCCACGTACCGGACCTTCCCGCTGGCGACGAGGGTCTCCATCGCCTGCCACACCTCGTCCCACGGCGCCGTCGGGTCGTACTCGTGCATCTGCAGCAGGTCGACGTGGTCGACGCCCAGCCGGCGCAGCGACGCCTCGCAGCCCGCCACGACGTGCCGGGCGGACAGCCCCCGCTCCAGCACACCGTCGCCCATGGGGCTGCCGACCTTCGTGGCGACGACGGTGTCCTCGCGCCGCCCGCCACCCTGCGCCAGCCAGCGGCCCAGCAGCTCCTCGGTGTGCCCCTTGTAGAGCCGCCACCCGTAGATGTCGGCGGTGTCGACGCAGTTCACCCCGCGGTCGCGGGCGTGGTCGAGCAGCGCCAGCGCGTCGTCGTCGTCGACCCGGCCGCTGAAGTTCACCGTGCCCAGCCACAGGGAGCTGGTCACGAGTGCCGAGCGGCCCACCCGCACGTAGGGCACGTCGGCGCTCACGGGGCGTGCTCCTCGACGCGACGGACGCACTCCTCGACCACGGCGGCAGGGGTCGGCTCGGACAGCATGGCCTCGCGCAGACGCCGCGCGCCCTCCGCGTACGAAGGCTGCTCGAGCACGGCGACGATCGCGTCGCGCAGTCCCTCGACGGTGAGCTCCGGGACCGGCAGGGCGATGCCGGCACCGACCTGCTCGGTACGGGCGGCACGCACGCCGGTGTCCCAGCCGTCGGGCAGGACCACCTGCGGCAGGCCGTTGATCGCTGCGGTGTGCCAGCTTCCCGGCCCGCCGTGGTGCACCGTCGCCGCGCAGGTCGGCAGCAGCGCGTGCATGGGGACGAATCCGACGGGCCGCACGTTGTCGGGCAGGCGCTCCACGCCGGCGAGCTGGTCCTCGTCGAAGGTGGCGACGACCTCGGCGTCGACGTCGCCCAGCGCCTGGAGCAGGTCAGCGACCGGCACCTGGCCGATGTCGTTCTCGCGACTGGAGATCCCGAGCGTCAGGCAGACGCGCGGCCGCGACGGCCGGTCGCGGAACAGCCAGGACGGAACGGTGGACGGCCCGTTGTAGTCCACGTACCGCATGCCCACCGTGTCGAGCCCCGTGTCGAGGCGCATCGGGGCCGGCGCCGGATCGATGGTCCAGTGCCCGACCACCGCGCGCTCGCTGAAGTGCACCGGTCGGTCGCCGGCGAGACGCTGCATGGTCCACGTCAGCCACTCCCCGAGGGGGTCCTCGCGCAACCCCTCGGGCTGCTCCTCGCGCAGGGCCAGGAAGCGCTGGCGCGCGCGGACCGCGATGTCCGGGCCCCAGAGCAGCCGTGCGTGCGGGACGTCCAGCACCTCGGCGACCACGGAGGCGGCGAAGGTGAGCGGCTCCCAGACGATCAGGTCGGGCTTCCACGACCGGCAGAACTCGAGCAGCCCGTCGGCCAGGGAGTCCGAGCTCATGAGGGCGTAGAACGTCGGCGTGAGCACCGTCTGCATGCCCAGCTGGTGCTGCCAGGTCAGCGTGCTCGGGTCCTCCTCGCTGAAGTCGAGGCTGCGGACGTAGTCGATGATGTCGTAGCCCGCGTGGGTCATGAAGTCGACCAGGTCGACGTCGTCCCCGACGGGGACGGCGGTGAGGCCGGCGGCGGTGATGTCCTCGACGAGCGCCGGGGACGCCACGACACGGACCTCGTGGCCGGCGGCACGGAAGGCCCACGCGAGCGGCACGAGCCCGAACAGGTGGCTCTTGCTCGCCATGGACGAGAACACGACACGCATCTCAGGACTCCTCACGGACGACGGGGAAGCTCAGGCAGGACCGCACGACCGCCGACCGCGGGTCACGGGTCACCGGGCCCACGAGCTCGAGGGGGCGCTCGAGCAGGACGGGCAGCACGAGCACGGCGAGCTCGCGCACGAGCCGCTCGAGCGGGTCGCGCTCGGCGAGCAGGTCCGACAGCGACGGGGTGGTCGGCTCCCGGTCCGGCCGGAACGCGTCGGGATCCTCGAGGAGGGCGTGGTCGCGGTCGGCGACCGCCGTCACGACGATGACCTCGTCGCCCTCGCCCAGCGCGGCCTCGTCCTGCCCTTCCGTCCAGACCTTGCGGCCCTTCTTGCCCATGATGATGGCGGTGCCGGTGTCCTGGCACATCGGCAG
>NZ_LUNF01000199.1:0-6746 GCF_001626145.1 Aeromicrobium sp. REDSEA-S32_B7 | reverse complement strand
CGTCATCACCGACCGCTTCGCGCGCAAGGCGATCGAAAAGGGTGCGGACGGCCTTATCCCGGTCGCCGCAGGTGCGGGCGGCCACGCGGGCATGCTCAGCCCCTTCGCGCTGATGCAGGAAATCCGGGCCTGGTTCGACGGACTGGTCGCTCTGTCCGGCTCGATCGGACATGGCCGCTCGATCCTGGCGGCGCAGGCGCTGGGGGCGAACTTCGCCTATATCGGATCGCCCTGGATCGCGACCGACGAGGCGAATGCAGATCCGGGCTACAAGCAAGGCATCGTGGATGGGGACGCGGCGGGCATCGTCTACACCAACCTCTTCACCGGCGTGCACGGCAATTACCTGCGCGGCAGCATCGTCGCCGCCGGTCTCGACCCCGACGCGCTGCCGGAGTCCGACCCCACGGCCATGGACTTCGGCACGGGTGACGATGACGACCAGCCGAAGGCGAAGGCCTGGCGTGACATCTGGGGCTCCGGACAGGGGGTCGGCGCGATCGACCAGCGTCGGTCGGTCGCCGAGCTCGTCACGCAGCTGCGTGCCGAGTACGACGAGGCCCTCGCCGCGCCGATCTGGGACGGTCGCCGCGAGCTCAGCCTGGCTCCTGCTCCCGCCTGACCCGCGTCGGGACCACGCGACAGCGCCGCCACGGCCTCCGGGCCATGGCGGCGCTGTCGTGCTCGCGTGGGTGTCAGCCCGCGACGCGGTCCTGCTGCGCGAGGGCGCCGCGCTGACGCTCGGGCTGGGCGTGGTCGAGCCGGCGCGAGCGAGGGTCGATGAGTCGGACGATGCCGCTGCCGCGGAATGCGTCGCCCACGTTGTCGGCCTCGATGGCCACCACGTCGCCGTGACCCGTGCTCGTGCCCAGGGCGCGCAGCCCCGGACGACCGAGGGCGCCGATGGCCTCGACGACGGCGCGGACCGTGGCGGCGTCGCGCACGGCGTGGAACGTGACGGTGGGGGTGGGGAAGGTCGACATGTCCGGCTCCTGTCGCGCAGGGGTGGGTGGGGGTAACTCCCAATCTAAAGCACAAGTTGTTCACCGGCACGTCGGGCTGAACAACTTCGCCATGAACTGGTTCACTCCGCCGCACGCCGACCCTCGGACGGACGCGGGTGGGGAGACCGGGAGAATGAGCCCGTGGACGACGCGGAGCGGGACTGGGCGCCGCACGCCCGCGTCGAGGTGCCGTGGCGACAGCAGGTCGAGCGTGGTCCGCGCGCCGACCGGCTGCTGCGCAGCATCGAGGTCCGGGTGCCTCCGCGCATCGCGGAGGCGGAGCACGTCGCCGACCGTCCGCTGGCCACGTCGATGGCGAACGCCCTGGCCGGGCTGCGTCAGCTCGACGGCAGCCACGGGCGGCGTCTGCGCTCGTTGAACCAGCTGCTGCTGCGCACCGAGTCCGTCGCCTCGTCGAAGATCGAGGACGTCGAGGCCAGCCTCGTCGACTACGGTCGCGCCGTCCTGGGCGCGCGCTCCAGCGCGTCGGCGGTCTCGATGGCAGCCGCCACCGACGCCCTGGCCGACGTCGTGACCCAGGCCGACGTCTCCGGCGTCATCGGGCTGACGTCCTTGCGCGACGCGCACGCGGTGCTGTTTCGGCGCAGCGTCGACCAGCAGCACCACGCCGGTCGCTTCCGGACCGTGCAGAACTGGATCGGGGGATCGGACTACACGCCGCGCAACGCGCTGTACGTGCCGCCACCGCCCGACCTCGTGCCCGGGCTGCTGGAGGACCTCGTCGCCTTCGCCAACCGCGACGACGTGCCGGTGCTGGTCCAGGCCGCCGTCGTGCACGCCCAGTTCGAGTCGATCCACCCGTTCGTCGACGGCAACGGTCGGATCGGGCGGACGCTCGTCCACGCGGTGCTGCGTCGCCGGCGCGTGACCCGGCACCTCACGGTCCCGCTCGCGTCGGCGCTCGTCGCCCACCGTGAGAGCTACTTCGACGCGCTCGGCGACTACCGCGAGGGCCTGGCGCGCCCGATCGTCGCCATGCTCACCGCCGCCGTCATCGTCGCGACCCACGAGAGCCGGCGCACGGCCACGCACCTCCACGAGATCCGCACCGACTGGGACGCCCGGCTGGGTCCCGTCCGCCGGGGCTCGCCGGTGCACCGCGTGCTGATCGCGCTGCCGGAGCACCCCACGGTGACGGTCCTCGGTCTCGCGGACTCGCTGGGCCTCGAGCGCGACGAGGTGGGGGCGGCCGTCGACGCCCTGCACGCCGTGCAGATCCTGGAGCCGGCGCCGCGCGGACTCGGCGACCGTCGCCGTGGGCGGTGGGAGGACCGGGTGTGGGCGGCCCGCGACATCCTCGACGAGCTGGCCGACCTCGACCAGCGCATCGTCGCCGTCAGCAGGCTGCGCGACGGCTGACGCGGTCCGCGGTCGCGCGGGGGAGCAGGCGGGGCCAGGATGGACGGATGGCCGACCCGACGGAGGGAGCCTCTCGCCCGACGTCCCCGCACCGCCGCTGGCCGAGCAGCCCGAGGGCACGAGCGAGGTCGACGGCGCCGACCCCCACCGCGGCGAGACCGAGCCGGGGCAGGCCGACGACGAGACGCAGACGGCGCCGGGCGCGGGTGGCGACGAGCAGGGCGACCACGACCGGCCCGACTGAACCCCACGACTGACCCGCGGCTCAGCCGGCGTCGCCCGGCCCGGGCCGTCGTCGTGTCCGCTTGACGTCGCCCCGGCGCTTCTTCGCGTCCACGCGACGACGCTGCGAGGCGCGGGTCGGGCGGGTGGCGCGCCGGGGGCGCGGGGGCACCACCGCGGCGGCCACGAGCTGCTCGAGACGCACGCGGACGGCCTCCCGGTTGCGGTGCTGCGAGCGGTACTGCGAGGAGGCGAGGGTGAGGGTCCCGTCGACGAGACGGGTTCGCAGCCGCTCCTCGGCGAGCACGCGCTGCGCGTCCGAGAGCGCTCGCGAGCGGCGCAGGTCCCACGTCACCTCGACGCGGGTGTCGCTGGTGTTCACGTGCTGACCGCCAGGACCCGACGACCGGCTGAACCTCCAGGTCAGCTCCTCGTCGGGGATGCGGAGACGGTCGTCAGCCACGACCGTCGCGCTCCGCAGGCTCAGGTCGCATCGGAGCCACCGCGGGAGCGGGAGAAGTCGATCCGGCTCACCGTGCCGCCCGACGACGGGCGGTCCGTGCCGCGACCGTCGCTCGCGCCTGCCACGTCGTCCTCGTCGGCGCCGTCGTCGTCGCTCGAGTCGTCGGGGAAGTGCCCGAGGTAGGCCATCGCCGCGTCGTGCAGCCGCCCGTTCGTGGCGACGGCGTTCGCGCCCCACGGTCCGTCGGTGCCGTCGAGGGCGGTGAACCGACCGCCTGCCTCCCGGACGATGACGTCGAGGGCAGCCATGTCCCACAGCTTCAGCTCGGGCTCCGCGGCGATGTCGACGGCTCCCTCGGCCACCAGCATGTAGGACCAGAAGTCGCCGTACGCGCGGGTGCGCCAGCAGCGTCGCGCGAGCGCCCAGAAGGCGTCGGCCTTGTCGATCTGCTCCCAGGACGGTGCCGAGCTGAACGACAGCGAGGCGGCCGAGAGGTCGCAGACCTGCGAGCAACGGATCTGCCGGGCGTGCATGAACGACTTGCCGGTGTAGGCGCCCGCGCCCTTGGAGGCCCACCACCGCCGGCCCAGCGCCGGGGCGGAGACGAGGCCGGCGACGATCTCACCGTCCTCCTCCAGCGCCACGAGCGTGGCCCACACCGGGACGCCGCGGACGAAGTTCGACGTGCCGTCGATCGGGTCGATGATCCAGCGGCGCTCGTGGGAGCCCGTGGAGCCGAGCTCCTCGCCCTGCTCCTCGCCGAGGACGACGTCGCGCGTGCGGGCCGACTTGAGGACGCGGCGGATGGCCGCCTCCACCGCCTGGTCGGACTCGGTCACGTAGCTCATGTCGGGCTTGGTGGACACCTCGAGGTCGATCGCGCCGAACCGGTCCATCGACAGGTTGTCGGCGGTGTCGGCCAGCACGTGCGCGAGCCGCACGTCGTCGTTCCAGGAGTGCGTCATGTTCGCAGGGTAACGGCGACGCCCGACGCGCCCGACGTGGCCAGGGGTGACCGGTGCCGCGTGGCACTACCGTGGCGGCGGTGGAGCAGGTGAGGGGGAGCAGGTGAGCAGGAGCAGCCGAGGTCGGCGGCTGGTGGCGGGTCTCGCGCTGCTCGCGTGGCCGGTCGGGCCCTGGCTCGGCGCCCTCGCGTTCGTCAGCAGCCTGACCCTCATGGGCGAGCCGCCCGACGCGGACGACCGTCGACGGGCGGACCTGTTCCTGCTGGGCTGTGCGGTCGTCTCGGTCGGCCTGCCCGCGCTGGCGCTCGTGCTCGCACGCGACGTGCGGGTGCTGCGCGTGCTGGGTGTCGTGCTGCTCGCCGTGACGGCGCTGCTCGTGCCGGTGCTCGTCGTCCTGGTCGGGTGACCCGGACCGGCGCCGGCTCACCAGCTGGTGGTGTCCTTCGCCGCCACGATGCGTCGGAACGACTCCACCCGGGCTGCCGGCACGGTGCCTGCGGCCACGGCGAGGTCCAGCGCGCACTCCGGCTCGGTCGCGGCGTGGGTGCACCCCCGCGGGCAGTCGCGGCTCGCGTCGTCGAGGTCGGGGAACGCCCGCAGCACGTCGGCGACCTCGACGTGCGCGAGCCCGAACGAGCGGAAGCCCGGCGTGTCGATGATCCATCCACCGCGCCCACCGGTCGTGGCGTCGTCGAGCTCGATCGCGAGCGCCGACGTCGACGTGTGCCGACCGCGGCCGGTCACCTCGTTCACGTGGCTCACCGCGCGGCCCGTCCCGGGGACCAGGGCGTTGACCAGCGTCGACTTGCCGACGCCGCTGTGCCCGATGAACACGCTGACGCGGCCGGCGATCGCCTCGCGCAGCTCGTCGAGGTTCTCGAGCCCGTCCGCGCCCCGTCGGGTGACGACGGCGCGCACGTCGAGGGGACGGAGCAGGTCGAGGATGGGGTCGGCGGGGCCGAGGTCTGACTTCGTGAGGCACACGAGCGGCTCCATGCCGGCCTCGAACGCGGCGACGAGGCAGCGGTCGATGAGCCCGGGCCGCGGGGGCGGGTCGGCCAGGGCCGTCACGACGACGAGCTGGTCGGCGTTGGCGACGACGACGCGCTCGATCGGGTCGTCGTCGTCGGCCGTGCGACGCAGCACGGTGCGGCGGGGGAGCACCTCCACGATCCGGGCCAGCGTTCCGGTGTCGCCGCTGACGTCGCCCACGACCCGCACCTCGTCGCCGACCACGACGCCCTGACGGCCGAGCGGCCGGGACTTCATGGCGGTGACGAGCGGCTCCTCCGGCGTCGTGTCGAGCAGGCGCAGCGTGTAGCGGCCGCGGTCGATCGTGACGACCCGTGCCACGGGGGCGTCGTCGTAGGACGGGCGGTCCTTGGTGCGCGGACGCGTGCGACGACGCGGTCGGTCGAACCCGGCGTGCTCGTCGTCCTGCCTCACGCGACCAGCCGCTCCCACACCGGCGCGAAGTTCGGGTACGTCTTCACCGTGGTCGAGACGTTCTCGACGAACAGCTCCGGCACGCGCAGCGCGAGGACCACGGCCGCGTGCGCCATGCGGTGGTCGTCGTAGGTCTCGAAGATCGCTCCGTGCAGGGGGCGCGGTCGGATCTCGAGGCCGTCCTCGGTCTCGGTGACGTCGCCGCCCAGCCGGTTCAGCTCGGTCGCGAGGGCTGCCAGACGGTCGGTCTCGTGGCCCCGCAGGTGCGCGACGCCCCGCAGCCGTGACGGGCCGTCGGCGAGCGCCGCGAGGGCCGCCACCACAGGCGTCAGCTCGCCGACGTCGTGCAGGTCGAGGTCGACGCCCTGGATGCTGGAGCCACCGTGGAAGACGAGGTCGGCCCCGTCGCGCTCGACGCTGCCGCCGAACGCCTCGACGAGCGCGCGCCACGCGTCGCCGGCCTGCTGCGTCCGCTCGGGCCAGCCACGGACTCGCATGCGTCCGCCGGTGGCGACAGCGGCGGCGACGAAGACGCCCGCGTTGGAGAGGTCCGGCTCGATCTCGACGTCGAGGGCACGGATCGGCCCGGGCGCGACGACCCACCGGTCGGGGGTGGAGTCGTCGACCTCGACGCCGCGGCGGCGCAGCTCGTGCACGGTCATCTCGACGTGCGGGAGCGACGGGAGGGTCGCGCCGACGTGGCGCAGGTCGAGGCCGTTCGCGAAGGCGGGTGCTGCGAGCAGGAGCGCCGACACGAACTGGCTGGAGGCCGACGCGTCGACCTCGAGCGGGCCGCCCTCGACCACGCCGGTGCCGCGCACGACGAAGGGAAGGGCACCTCGGCCCTCGTCGTCGACCTCGACGCCGAGGGCGCGGAGGGTGGCGATCGTCTGGCCCATGGGCCGCCGACGGGCGTGCGGGTCGCCGTCGAAGGTCGCGGGCGCGGACCGCAGCGCGGCGAGGGGCGGGACGAAGCGCATGACGGTGCCGGCCAGCCCGCAGTCGACGCTGACGGGCGCGGTGCTGGTGCGGTCGAGCGGGGTGACCCGCCAGGTCATGCCGTCCTTCTCGACCTGCGCGCCGAGCGACGTCAGGGCGGCCGCCATGAGCTGCGTGTCGCGGGAGCCCAGCGGCCGGGTCAGCGTCGACGGACCGTCGGCGAGCGCCGCCAGCACGAGGGCCCGGTTGGTCAGCGACTTCGAGCCGGGCACGAGGACCTGCGCGTCGACGGGCGTGTCTCGGGTGGGGGCGAGCCAGGGCAGCGGG
>NZ_LUNF01000198.1:0-5770 GCF_001626145.1 Aeromicrobium sp. REDSEA-S32_B7 | reverse complement strand
TGCCGGTCTGCGCCTCCACGTCCTGGGCCGCCTGCTGGGCCGACGCGAAGAGGGCGGCGGTGGTGCCCGTCCGGGTGATCGGCAGGTAGCCGTCGGGCAGGAAGCCGTTGCCCGACCCGCGACGCTGGCCCTCCGTGGTGGCGGTCCGGATGAACGACGCGACGGTGCGCGCCGTGCTGCGGTCCAGGCCCGAGGTCTTCGCCGCGGTGTAGACGACGAGCGTGCCCGGGTAGCCGTTCGCCTGGCGCACGGCCCCGTCCTCGAGCGCGAACGGCTGCGTGCGTCCGGTCGGCCGGGCCGTCGAGATCGCCTTCGCGAGCGTCGCGTCGGTCGGCGCCACGAACTGCCGTCCACGGACGGTGAACGGAGCACGTGGGGACACGGCCGACGTCTGCAGCGCGGCGGTGTGCAGGCCGTACCGCTCGGCGTCGCCGAGGGTCGTCACGCCGACGAGGAACCGTGCGCCGACGCCCTGACGGTCGGCCCGGCCGAGCACGTAGGGGAACTGGTCGGTGCCGAGGCCGCTGCACTTCGTCTGCGAGTACGGCCAGGCATCCAGCAGCGCGTCGGCGATCTTCACGAAGGAGGTCACCGGCGCGGCCAGGCGCGTCAGGTAGGGCGTGTCGTTGTTCTGCTTGAGGCACTCCTGCTGGACGGCGGGGGTGAACGTGTCGAGCAAGGGCCACTCGTCGACCGGGAGCTGCATGCCCTTGTAGGCGGGGTTGATGCGCATGCCCCACGGGTCGGGCCGGCCCTCCACGAAGGCGCGCGCCTCCGGGTCGTCGTCGATGTAGGTCGAGATCGCCTTGATCACGTCGGAGGACTCCGAGAGCGACACCAGGACGGCCGCGGCCTCCTGCTCCCCCGTCGACAGACCGGGGTTCAGGGCCTGGAACTCGGGGTCGGCGTTCAGCGAGCCCGGGTTGTCCTCCAGCCCGGGGTGCTGGCGGCCGAGGCTGGAGCCGGGATAGCTCTGCGTGAGCAGCTTCGCGAGGAGCCGGGCGTTGAGGTTCAGCGTGCGACGCTCGCCGGCGTTCTTCGGCTCGTCGATGACGTAGGAGATCGCGAACCCGGTGACGGCCGTCGGGGCGTAGGCGGTCGGCGCCTCGCCCTCGACGGTCTTGCGGCTCGAGACGAAGGCTCCCGGGATCTCGTCCTGCTGCATCAGCTGGAACGAGGCGAGGTCGGGCAGGACGTTGTGCTGGAAGCGGAAGCGGTCCTTGCGCAGGCAGTAGGCAGGCGCCCACTGCACGGTGGCCTGCGACATCAGCTCCGAGCCGTAGAAGCCGACCGGCGGTCGGTCGTCGAGCACGGAGCAGACGTTCGGCGCGGGGCCGAAGGTGATCGGCACGCTGATCCGGTTGCGCCAGTTCGACTCGGTCCACCAGTAGCGCGGCGACACGCTCTCGTCGACGCCCTGGCCGTCGAAGTTGCTCGAGCCGGGCTCGAAGCGGCCCTGCTTGCGGCAGGCCGCGTTGAGCTGGCGCGAGTCCGACTGCAGGCAGCTGATGCCCATGACGGGGATGACGACGATGCTGCACGCGGTCGTGTCGTTGCAGCCGAGCGACTCGTTCTCGATGCTCGAGCGCACCTCGAACTGGATGTCGCCCTTGCCGTCCACGGTCGTGAACGCGGCCTGCTCGGCGGGCGGGAACGACGCGTCGACGGCCGCCTCGGGAGGCAGGGTGTCGCTGGAGCAGGAGGCGAACGTCTGGCCCTTCGCGGACACGAACGGCGTCACGTGCGTCGACGTGCCCGGCGCGGCTCCGCCGCAGCTCGCCGGGAGCGTCCGCACCCCGGACAGGGCGCTGCGCGCCGTGTCGTCGGCGTAGCGGTCCGAGCGCCAGATGGCTGCGGCGTCCGGCACCTGCAGCTGCGAGCGCTGCTGGACGGTCGAGGTCCAGCAGGTCTCGGGGCGGACGCGCTGCGCCGCCGGCAGGCCGGCATCGTCGCGGCCGCGGCACTGGAGCACGACCACCGGGTACTCCTGGTCCATGCCGTTCTCGCCGAACGGGCTCGTCGAGCGACCGCCGCTCGGGCGGGCGCCGTCCCACGTCACGTGGACGCGCTCGCGTCCGCGCAGGTTGCGGGTGTGGTCGACCTGGACCGTCACGTCGCGGCGGTCCACGCGGACCTCGTCGCCGTTCTCGGTGAAGGTGCGCTCGACGGTCTTCGTCTGGCGGAACGCGCCGACGTCGTCGCCCTGCGCCTGCACGCCGGCCGAGGTGAGGAGTCCGGTGCCGACGGCGGCCACCGCGACGGTCGCGAGGACCTTGCGCCACCTCACGAGCGTGCCCCCGTCGTGCTGCGCGTGCGACGCCGCAGCGCCACGGCGACGACGCCCGGCGCCAGGATGATGGCCAGGAGCTCGACCGCCGCGAGGGTGCCGAAGATCCCGTCGTCACCGGCCCGGCCTGCGGTCAGCTCGGTCTGCACCGCCACCGTCGCCGCGCCGCCGCCCGAGGAGGCGGAGCCGACCGGGAGACCGGTCTCGGGGTCGATCGCGGCGCCCGCGCCGGGCGCGTCGGACCCTCCCCCGGCCGAACCGTCACCGCCCGCAGCACCGCCGGTGCCGCCCGACCCGCCGCCGGCACCGCCGCCCTTCTTCGCCTGCTCCACCGACGTGGGCGCGGTGCCCGTGCCCGTGGTGCACGGCCCCTGGCCCTGCTGGTCGCAGCTCGCCGGCATGGGCGCGATCTGGGCCAGCTTGTTGGCCGACAGGTTGCCCGGCACGAACGTGGGGTTGTTGCACTTCGTGACCGAACGGTCGTTGAGGTTCACCTTCGGGTCGGCCTTCCTCAGCTTGGACAGCTCCGTGAAGCCGGCCTGCACGAGGTTGAGCGGCAGCGGGGAGTACCCGTACTTGCCGGCCTTCGTCTGCCCCTCGCAGAGCGAGTAGAACATGAAGTCCGCCAGCGACTGGCGCTTGGACGTGGTCATGCGCTGGTCCTTCGCGCCGGTCGGCAGCAGCAGGTAGCTGTAGGACGAGAGGGGGTAGGCCCGCTTGTCCTGCGCCGTGTAGACGCCGAGCAGGTCCTGCGTCAGGTCCTTGCGGATCCGCGCCTTCGTCAGGGCGACGGCGACGTTGTACTGCGTCGGCTCGACGTAGTAGCCCGACCGGTTCAGCACCTTCACGACCGGGAAGTTCTTGTTGACCGGGTAGGAGTACTCGACGTAGCCGATCGTCCCGTTGCCGGCCGCGTCGGCGATGGTGTTCATCACCTGGTCCGAGCCGTTCGCGCCGGTCGCGTTGCCCTTGCGCGGGAAGTAGGACGTGAGGCCCGCGCGGCCGAAGAACGGGCGCCAGTCGCTCGCGTGCTGCGAGTCGAGCCAGGCCGTGAACTGGGCGGTGGTGCCCGAGCCGTCGGAACGGACGACCGGTCGGATCTTCAGCGACGGCAGCTTGGTGCCGTTGTTGTCCTTCGCGATCGCAGGGTCGTTCCAGTTGGTGATCTTGTTCGTGAAGATCTTCGCGATGGTGTCGCCCGACAGGCGCAGGTTGCGGACCATCTTCCCGCCGACCCGCACCTGGTAGGTGAAGGCCGTGCCGCCCGCGACGATCGGCACGTAGGAGAAGGGCCGGTTCTTCGGCGGCGGGTCGTCGCCGCCCTGCGCACCGCTGCCCTGGTAGGGCACCTCGGTGATGCCGAAGTCGGTGGTGCCGGCCGCGAACGCCTTGCGTCCGGCCGACGAGCCGCGTCCGGTGTAGGTCACCTTGATGCCGTTCGCCGACACGTCGGTGATCCACTGGTTGACGATCACCTGGGACCAGGTGGAGCCCGACCCCTCGATCTGGGCGTAGGCAGCCTCCGCGGGGCGCGACGACGCGATCAGCACCGCGATCGCGAGCAGCACGACGCCGACGCCCGCGCGAGCGGGGCGGGCGAGAAGACTCTGGTTCACCGGGTTCCCTTCCTCGGTCGCGCCAGGAGGCGAGCGACCACGAACAACGTGAGCACGAGGCCCAGCAGCACGGAGGCGGCTGCGAAGGCGCGGGCGATCTCTAGCGGCTCGCCGGAGCGGACCGTCGAGTAGATGTAGAGCGGCAGCGAGTTCATGACGCCACCGGTCGGGTTGGTCACGAGGAACGTGGCCGAGCCCGAGGTGAGCAGGACCGGCGACGTCTCGCCGATGCCGCGCGCGACGCCGAGGATGACGGCGGTCGCCAGTCCGGGCCGCGCCGTCGGCAGCACGACGTGCCAGACCGTGCGCCAGCGCGAGGCGCCGAGCGCCAGGCTCGCCTCGCGCAGGCTGCCGGGCACGACCCGCAGCACGACGTCGGAGGCGCGGGCGATGATCGGCAGCATCATGACGGCCAGGGCGAAGGCGGCGGCCAGGCCCGAGCTCGGCAGCCCGAGCGTCACGATCGCGACGGTGTAGATGAACAGCCCGGCGACGATCGACGGCAGGGCCGTCATGGCCTCGACGACGGTGCGCACGATCCGCGCGAGCCGGCCGCCGACCTCGGTCATGTAGATCGCGGTGCCGATGCCGAGCGGGATGGTGATGGCCACGGCGATGCCGACCTGGATCAGCGAGCCGACGATCGCGTGCAGGATGCCGCCCCGCGTGAACGGGTCGCGCGGACCGACGCCCTCCATGTCGTGGGTGAAGAAGTTGACGTGGAACAGCGCCTCGCGGCCGCGCAGGAAGATGAACAGCACGGTGCTCAGCAGCGCCAGGCCCAGCAGGACCACCGCGGCGTGCACCACGGCGCTCATGACGCGGTCAACGACCTCCGGCCCCGTCCCGACCACGGCCGTGAGCAGCCCGACGATCACCAGGCCCAGCACGAAGGTCGTCAGCGTGAACGCGACCGCACCGTCCCAGGGCAGCAGGCGGTCGGCCGTCGTGCCCCGGCCGGCCGGCGCGGCGGGCACGGGGGGCGCGACCGCCTGCGTGGTCACGGGCGGGACCGTGACGGCCGGGAGGTCCGTCGTGCGGGTGAGGTCGGGGTCGAGGGTGGGCGCGCTCATGCGTCGGCTCCTGCTCCGGACCGGCTGCGCGCGACGACCATCGCGGCGAGCGAGTTGATGATGAGGGTGATGACGAACAGCACGAAGCCCGCGGCGAGCAACGCGGCCAGCTGGGTGTCGGCGGCCTCGCCGAAGCGGCCCGCGATGAGCGCGGAGATGGTGTTGGTGCCGATCTCCAGCGGCCGGACCTTCAGGTCGAACGACGGCGAGATGATCAGCAGGACCGCGATCGTCTCGCCGAGCGCGCGGCCGAGACCGAGCATCGTGCCGCCGATGATGCCGCCGCGGCCGAACGGCAGCACCACGGTGCGCACGACGCCCCAGTGGGTCGCGCCGAGGGCGAAGGCGGCCTCCCGCTCGCCGGGCGGCGTCTGCGAGAACACCTGGCGCATCACGGCGGTCGCCATCGGGATCACCATCATCGCGACGGCGAGACCCGCGAGGAACGCCGAGGCGGTGTAGGCCGAGCGGTCCCAGACCGCGGCGTCGGGGTCGGTGTCGACCCGGAAGATCGGGATGAAGCCGAGGTGCTGGTGCAGCCAGTGGGCGACGTCGGCGACGTAGGGCTTCAGCAGGAAGAACCCCCACAGCCCGTACACGAGGCTGGGCACCGCCGCCATGAGGTCGACCAGCGAGGTGAGCGGTGCGCGCAGGCCCGGGGGCGCGTACTCGGCGATGTAGAGCGCCGCGAGCAACGACAGCGGGAACGCCACCACGAGGGCGACGGACGCGACGGTGAACGTACCGATGAGCACCGAGCCGATGCCGAGCTTGTCCGACTCCGGCTCCCACTG
>NZ_LUNF01000197.1:0-13969 GCF_001626145.1 Aeromicrobium sp. REDSEA-S32_B7 | reverse complement strand
CACCAGGTAGCAGCGGCCGCTCCACCCGGTCTCCGAGAGCTCGGTCGCCGGTCGCACCAGCGCCTCGAGGGCCGCGGAGAGGTCGTCGGCGGGGCGCTCCAGCGCCGCCTGGTGCAGACGGTGCTCGCGCTCGGCGAGGAAGTCGGCGTGCTGCTCGAGCACCGCGGCGAGAAGACCCTCGCGCGAGCCGAAGTGGTAGTGGACCGCGCCGCGGTTGCGCTGGCCGGCCTGACGGGTGATGTCGAGCAGGGACGCGTTGGCGACGCCGTGCTCGGCGAACGCCCGCGTGGCCGCGACCAGGAGCCGCTCTCGGGTCTCGGCGCCGCTGGACGCGGGGCCACCGCCGGAGGTGTCGGGAGAGGGGGGTGCGGTCATGGCGGGCTCCTGTCAGATCCGGGGGACGACGCGGCTGAGGAGGTCGCCCATGCGCGAGGCGGCCGCGCGACCGGCCTCGATCACCTCGGAGTGGTCCAGCGGCTGGTCGCTGATGCCGGCCGCCAGGTTGGTGACCAGGCTGATGCCCAGCACCTCCATGCCCGCCTCTCGGGCGGCGATGGCCTCGAGCGTGGTCGACATGCCCACCAGGGTTCCCCCGATCGCGCGGACCATCCCGATCTCGGCCGGCGTCTCGTAGTGCGGTCCAGGGAACTGCACGTAGACCCCCTCGTCGAGCGACGGGTCGACCTCGCGGCAGAGGGCGCGCAGGCGGCTCGAGTACAGGTCGGTCAGGTCGACGAAGTTCGCGCCCTCGATGGGGGAGGTGGCCGTCAGGTTGATGTGGTCGCTGATCAGCACGGGGGTGCCGGGGGTCCAGCGCGGGTCGAGCCCGCCGCAGCCGTTGGTGAGCACGACCGTGCGCACGCCCGCGGCCGCTGCGGTGCGGACGCCGTGCACGACGGCGGCCACGCCCTTGCCCTCGTAGAAGTGGGTCCGGCCCAGGAACACCAGGGCGCGACGCTCGCCCACCTGCACCGAGCGGACGGTCCCGCCGTGGCCCGCGACCGCCGGGGCGCTGAAGCCGGGCAGGTCCGCGAGCGCGATCTCGTGGTCGGGGGTGCCGAGCGCGTCGGCGGCGGGCAGCCAGCCCGAGCCCATGACGAGGGCGACGTCGTGGGCCGCCCCTCCGGTGCGTTCGGCCAGGGCATCCGCGGCGGCGCGGGCGAGGTCTGCGGTGGTCACCGTCCCACCCTACGAGACGTCGCGGTCGGGGCATCCGCGGCCGGCCGCGCACCGGACGCCCGGCGTTCCAGGCGCGAGCGACGTCCGCGCCGCAAAAAACTGATGACTACCAGGGTCTAGTCCCAAAGGACTAGTTCGGTGTAGTCTCCTGCTACCAGGACGACCACGGAAGGAACCACGGTGTCGACGAACCGCACGCGCTCCATGATCGCCTCAGCCGGTGCCGCCGCCCTGTTCACGATGGCTCCGGCCGCCGCGAACGCGACCGTCCAGGGAATCCAGCCGCTCGGCCAGGGCATCCAGCCCCTGGGTGAGGGCATCCAGCCGCTCGACGACACCGCCGGCATCCAGCCGCTGGTCGCGGGACTGGTGCCCGACGCCGGCTGACACGACGTCCGACCTGTCGGGGGACGGGTCGGCGGTGGAGCATCTCGGGGGGATGGTCCATCACACACGACGAGACCCTGGCCGTTCGGGGGGATGGCCAGGGTCTCGTCGCGTGCGGGTCAGTTGAACTCGGCCGGGTCCGGGCCGGTGCGCTCGTCGCGGTTGATCGCGCTGATGCGCTGCAGCTCCTCGTCGGAGAGCGTGAGCTCGGTGGCGGCGAAGTTCTCGGCGATGCGCGACGGCGTCACCGACTTCGGGAAGACCACGTTGTCGAGGGCGAGGTGCCACGCCAGCACGACCTGGCCCGGCGTCGCGTCGTGCGTCTGCGCGATCTCCACGACCGCGGACTCGTCGAGCACCCCGCCCTGGGCCAGCGGGCTCCACGCCTCGGTCACGATGTCGTGCTCGGCGTGGTAGGCGCGCAGCACGTCCTGCGTGAGGGCCGGGTGCAGCTCGATCTGGTTGACCACCGGGGTGGTGAGTCCCTCGTCGGCGAGGCGCTGCAGGTCCTGCACGCGGAAGTTCGAGACGCCGATCGAGTGCACGCGCCCGTCGGCCTTGAGCTGCTCGAAGGCCTTCCACGTGTCGACGTAGGTGTCGTGCGCGGGCGTCGGCCAGTGGATCAGGTAGAGGTCGAGCGTGTCGATGCCGAGGCGGCCCATGCTGGCGTCGAAGGCGCGCAGCGTGGACTCGTGACCCTGGTCCTCGTTCCACAGCTTCGTGGTCACGTAGACCTCGTCGGCGAGGCCCGTGGCCTTCAGGGCGGCGCCGACGCCCTCCTCGTTGCCGTAGATCCGGGCGGTGTCGATGTGGCGGTAGCCGACCTCGAGCGCCTGCTCGACGGCCGCCTGGGTGTCGGCGGGGTCGATCTGGAACACGCCGAAACCGACCTGCGGGATCGTCGTGCCGTCGTTGAGTGCGATGTCGCGTACGGTCATGTCTTCCACCGTAGGGGCCTGCTGGTGATGCGCAGCCCGAGCCGCGACGACGACGACGGCGCCCGCCCCGACGTGGTCGGGGCGGGCGCCGTGTGCTCGCGCGGGGCGTGGGGTCAGCGGTCGGCCCAGGCCGGGTTCCAGCCGTCGACCTCGTCGGCCTTGCGCTCGGACGGACCGACGTAGATCGACCCTCGGCGAAGTCGAGGACGATGGCCGCCCAGAACTCGACGTTGGTCTCGAGCACGCGGTCGGGGCGACGGGCGCGCAGCTCGGCCAGAGCGGCCTGCTCGAGGGCCTCGGCGACCTCGGCGCGCGGCGCGTTCAGCTCCTTGGCCGTGCGGCGCAGGGTGCGGGCACGGGGGTCCTCGGCGCGGTACACGCGGTGCCCGAAGCCCATGAGGCGCTCGCCGGAGTCGAGGAGCTGCTTGACGTAGCCCTCGGCGTCGCCGGACTTCTCGACCTGCTCGATCATGTGCAGCACGCGCGAGGGCGCGCCGCCGTGCAGCGGTCCCGACATGGCGCCCACCGCGCCCGAGAGCGCGGCGGCGACGTCGGCGCCGGTGGAGGCGATCACGCGTGCGGTGAAGGTGGAGGCGTTCATGCCGTGCTCGGCGGCCGACACGAGGTAGGCGTCGATGGCCTTGGCTGACCTCGCCGCGCCAGCGCATGAGCATGCGCTCGACGATCGTCTCCTGCTCGTCGATGACCGCCTGGGGCACCATCGGCAGGCCGACGCCGCGCGCCGCCTGGGCGACGTACGACAGGATCATGACGGCGGTGCGGGAGAGGTCCTCGCGGACCTGCTCGGGGGTCTGGATGTCGTACAGCTGGCGCAGGCCCCAGGCCGGCGCGGTGAGCGCGATGGCGCTCTGCACGTCGGCGCGGATGTCGCCGGAGTGGACGGGGATGGGGAACGGCTCGGCGGGCGGCAGGCCCGGCTCGTAGTGGCCGTCGACGAGGAGTCCCCAGATCTTCTCGAACGGCACGCGACCGACGAGGTCGTCGATGTCGACGCCGCGGTACCGCAGCGCGGACCCTTCCTTGTCGGGCTCGGCGATCTCGCTCTCGAACGCGACGACTCCCTCGAGCCCGTGGTGCACCTGTACGTCATCAGCCATGTCTGCATTCTGCCCTGAGCCATGAGCACCCGGCACGGCGAGTCCTGCTGGCTGGTCCGGGCGGCGCTAGCGTGAGCCGCATGGAGCGTCCGATCGACCACGACCGTCTGGCGGCGATGCGCAGCGAGTACGAGGAGGGCGGGCTCGACGAGGCGCAGGCGGGCGACGACCCGTTCGACCTGCTGACCCGGTGGCTGCGGGACGCCGTCGACGCGGGCGTGCCGGAGCCGAACGCGATGGCGCTCGGCACCGCCACCCTCGACGGTCGCCCGTCGGTGCGGATCGTCCTCATGAAGGGCCTGGACGAGCGCGGCGTCACGTTCTTCACGCACTACACGTCGCGCAAGGGCAGCGAGCTCGAGGCGAACCCGCGGGCGGCCGCCACCTTGCTGTGGCACCCCGTGCAGCGCCAGGTGCGGTTGGAGGGGTCCGTGCAGCGTCTGCCGGCGGCCGAGAGCGACGCCTACTTCGCGAGCCGACCGCACGGCGCCCAGGTCGGCGCCGTCGGGTCCCACCAGTCCCGACCCGTCACCGACCGGCGTGCCCTCGAGGCCCAGGTCCGGGCCGCGGAGGACGCGGCGGGCGACGGCGAGGTGCCGCGACCGTCGACCTGGGGCGGCTACCTCCTGGTTCCGGAGACCATCGAGTTCTGGCACGGTCGACGCAACCGCGTGCACGACCGGCTGCTGTACCGCCGCGACGTGGGGGGATGGGAACGCGTGCGGCTCCAGCCGTAGTGATCGGGACGACGCACAGCCGTCAGAGGTAGAGCGCCGCCGCGGCGAGGGCGGGCAGCAGGCCGAGCAGGGTCCACGGCGACACGGGGGAGAGGCGGTGGACGAGGCGCCCGGCGGACACCGCGGCCATGCCGAGGGCCGCCATCACGCCGACGAGCACCAGCGCCGCGTCGTGCCGCTCGTCGGCGAGCATTGCGACCGCGGCGGTGAGGGCACCGAGCGGGAAGCACGAGACGGCGAGCACCAGCAGGCTGATGATCCACTGCTGCACCTTCTGCGTCGACATCGGTGCGCGGGCCATGAGGGCATCCTGCCAACCGGCAGGTCCGGGGCATGCGTCAGGATCGTTGCGTGAGTCGACTGTCCGGGGTGCTGACCGACGTGCGCCCGCTGCGGGCCTCCCCGGCGTACCGACGGCTCTGGATCGGCCAGACCGTGTCGGCCTTCGGCCAGCAGATGACGATCGTCGCGATCGCCTTCGAGGTCTACTCGCTCACCCGCTCGTCGTTCTCCGTCGGTCTGATCGGGCTCGCCGGGCTGCTGCCCCTGGTGCTCGGCGGTCTCTACGGCGGCGCGCTCTCCGACGCCTTCGACCGACGCCGGGTGGCGCTGTTCTCGGCGCTCGGGCTGTGGCTGTGCTCGATGGCGCTGGTGGCGCACAGCCTCGCCGGCATCGACTCCGTGGGATTCCTCTACGGGCTGGTGGCCGTGCAGTCGGCGCTGTTCGCGGTGAACCAGCCCGCCCGCTCGGCGATGCTGCCGCGACTGCTCCCGGCCGAGCTGCTGCCGGCGGCGAACGCGCTGGGCATGGCGGCCACGAACCTCTCCTTCACGGCCGGCCCGCTGCTCGGCGGCGTCCTCATCGCGTGGAAGGGCGTCGACGCCGCCTACGTGGTCGACGTCGTGCTGTTCGTCGCCGCGCTGTACTCGTTGTCGCGGCTCCCGGCCATGCCCCCGACGTCGCAGCAGGGCTCGCCCGGCCTGCGGTCGGTGGTCGAGGGGCTGCGCTTCCTCGGCACCGCGCCGAACGTGCGCATGACGTTCGTCGTCGACCTGTTCGCCATGGTGCTGGCGCAGCCGAGGGCGCTGTTCCCGGCGCTCGCCGTCACCGTGTTCGCCACGGGGCCGGAGACCTTGGGGCTGCTGCAGGCGGCGCCTGGGATCGGTGCCGTGGCCGCGTTCCTCGTCTCCGGCTGGGTCAGCCGGGTCCATCGCCACGGCGTGGCCGTCGTCGCGGCGGTGTGCGTGTACGGCACGGTCGTGGCCCTGGCCGGCGTCTCGGTGTTCTCCGGCGCCTCGCTGCTGTGGCTGTGCGTGCTGATGCTGGCCTGCTCCGGTGCGGCCGACATGGTCAGCGCGGCGTACCGGTCGACCATCCTGCAGACCGCCGCCCCCGACGAGATGCGCGGTCGGATGCAGGGGGTGTTCATCGTCGTCGTCGCCGGTGGGCCGCGACTCGGCGACTTCGTGATGGGCTCGCTCGCCGGTCTGGCCGGCGAGGCGTGGGCGATGACCGTCGGCGGAGCGCTCTGCGTGGCCGCGACGGCGTGGTTCGGGCTGCGGTCGCGAGGCTTCCGCGCCTACGACGCGCGCAACCCCACCCCCTGAACAGCGGAGCGGAGGTTCCGTCAGGTGGGCTTGGGGCTGGAGCTACTGGGCTTGACGTACCGGCCCGAGACGACGGACCGGGTTGCAGACGACGAGGAACGACGTGTTCCCTCGATGGAGCGAATCGTTCCCATCGCACGCTCAGTGGTCTTGATCTTCCGGGCCATGTCAGGTTCCTCCGTCGCCAGCGTATCGCGCTCTCACCATGGTGTACCCCGAGCCTCCGACACAAGCCAGGCCCAGCACTGGATCGCCAGGGACGTGGCAGCAACGGCAGAACCGCTCCACCACAGCACGTCTGTGAAGGGCGAGTGCAGGACTCCTACGAGGCTTGCCGCCCCGGCGAGCAGGAGAACGATGCAGACGACCGTCAACAAGCGCAACGGCCACCACAGGTGCGAGAGCACGGCGTTCTCGCTCGGTCGTGAGAGCGCCAGCGAGTACGCCGCAGGAATGATGAGGAGCACGGCACCAGCGCCGTCGCTACTGGTCAGGAGAGCCTCGTGCGCGCCGGGCAGCAGTCGTTCGAGAGCGAAGACCACGGTCGTGAAAGCAGTGGTGAAGAGAGCAACTGACCTCATTCCCCCGCGGGGAACCATGAGGCTCAAGACTGCCTTCTCCTGTGGCGAGACGTCGTAGGACTCGACTGTGTGTCCTATCAACCCGACCTGATCGTCTTCACGGAACGGTGAGTGGCCCGCTCCCATCGGTAGTGACATGTGAGAGATCAGCATCCCCGGTACCGCATGGACCTCCAAGTGGTACGACGCCGCGTCCGAGGCGCCGCCGACGTCCAACTGCAGAGGTACTCGTGTCCCGGTCCAGACGCTCGGCCTCGAGCACGCTGGCACCTTGAACCGTGCCGTCGACGAGGTCGTCCGCAATCTTGGCTGCTTCCGCAGCGGGGCTGTGAACCACGTCGTACAGAGCCTGGAGGATGTCAGGTCCCAGATCATGGCCGAGGTCGACCCTGAAGCGTTCTGCGAGGACCGACCAGGCTACGAAGCCGTCGTCGGTGCGCCCCAGAACAGTCAACGGACGTCCGTCCTGGTCCTGCAGGTCGAAATCTCTGAGCGGTCGCTTCTCCAGCATCGTCAAGGGCACGATGCGCCACGTCGGCTGCTCGGCGTCGCCTCCGACGGTTGCATCTCCGTAGGGCGTGAAGTCCAGCGAGACCCGCCGCCGCCCGAGCTCTCCTTCGAGCAGGCGCAGGCTTTCAACCTTCCTGTGCTTCCAGGAGGACCCGACTGCGAGCGCGGCGGCGACCTTCGACCCGAGCTCGTAGTCGGGCCTTGCCATGTCGGGGAACAAGACATGTGCACTCGCACCTACGGTCATCCGGTCAGCGTCGCAGATCCCGCTGACAACGTGCGGACGCGACCGTTGCGGTCGGAGTTCTGTGCGGTGGGAGAGCTGCTCTCAGGAGAAGCGGGCGAGGTCGATCTCGATCCACACCTGCTCGGCGCGACCGAGCAGCTCGCCGTCGGTGGTGTGCAGGGCGGTGGCGGTGCGGAACTTGCGACCGTCGCGCTCGCGCAGCAGACCGGACGCGACCAGCGGCTCGCCCGCGGCCGGACGGCGCAGCACGTGCGCCGTCATGCGGCCGAGCACCATCGCCTGAGCGGTGAAGTCGGCGGCCCAGCCGCCCGGGCAGTCCAGCGCCGCCCAGGTGGTCGGCACGTCGAGCAGCCCGTCGTCGCCGGCCACGCCCGGGTCGGGCGTCCAGGTGCCTGCGGTGCGCCGGCCGTCGCCCACCGGTCCGGTGAACAGCCGCAGGCCGTCGCCGGCCTCCCGGGCCGTGCCGCAGGTGAAGCACCGGTCGAACGGGTGCAGCGTGAAGCCGGGGTAGGACGCCACGCCGGCCTCGGCCTCCTCGGCCGACGGCGCGGGCAGGGGGTCGTGCTCGAACGCACCGGCCGACGCCTGCCCGATCAGCGCCCCGCCCGCCGTCACGAGCCGGACCTCGTCGGGGTGCTCCTCCCACGTGAGCGGCACCTCGAGCGGCGGGGGCTGGCGCAGCGTGGCCGTCACGACCTCGTCGCCGTGCCGCTGGGTCTGCTCGTGGGCGAGCAGCCCGCTGACCCACCCTCCGTTGCCGGAGTGCTCGGGGCCGTTGAACCTGCGGGGGATCGTGGTCACTGATCCACCGTAACCAGGCGCGGACCGTCCGCGACGGATCAGGACCGGAGCGCCTCGTACCGACGCAGCGACTCCTGGCGCTCCTCGGCGTGGTCGACGATGGGGGCGGGGTAGTCGGCCGGCGGCTCGTCCAGCCTCCACGGCTCGTGGACGAACTTTCTTGGCACGTCTTGCAGCTCCGGCACCCAGCGTCGGACGTAGGTCCCGTCGGGATCGAACTTCTTGCCCTGCGACGTCGGGTTGAAGATGCGGAAGTACGGCGACGCGTCGGTGCCGCAGCCCGCGACCCACTGCCAGCCGTGCTGGTTCGACGGCGGGTCGGCGTCGACGAGCAGGTCGAGGAAGTGGTCGGCGCCCACGGTCCACTCCAGGTGCAGGTCCTTCACGAGGAAGCTGGCGACGATCATGCGCACCCGGTTGTGCATCCAGCCCTCGGCGAGCAGCTGGCGCATGCCGGCGTCGACGATCGGGAACCCGGTGCGTCCGTCCTTCCACGCCTGCAGGTCCTCGCCCGGCTCGTCGTAGTCCATCGCCTCGAACCGCTTGTCGTAGTAGCCGGCGAGCGTGTCGGGTCGGTGGTGCACGACGTCGGCGTAGAACTCGCGGAACGCGAGCTCGCGCGCATACGCCTCCGCCCCCTTGCTGCCTCGCTCGGCGAGGTCGGCGAGCATCGTGCGCGGGTGGATCGTCCCCCACTTCAGGTGCACCGACATGCGCGACGTCGCGTCGCGCCCGGGCAGGTCGCGCAGGTCGTCGTACTCGTCGACCTGGTCGAGGTACTCGCGCCAGCGACGCCGGGCGGCGTCCTCGCCCAGCGGCGGGAGCGCGACGCCGTCGGGCGGGTCGACGTCGGGGATCTGCTTGGTGCGCACGTCGGCGCGGATCCACGGCACCGACCGCACGCCGGGAGCGGGCGCGCGCCACCCGTGCTGCCGCCAGGCGCGGTAGAACGGCGTGAAGACGCGGTACGGGCTGCCGTCGTCCTTCGTGACCCGCCCCGGCGCGACGGCGTACGACGAGCCCGTGCGCACGAGGGCGACGTCGTCGTCGGCGAGCGCCTTCTCGACCCGGTCGTCACGGTCCTTCTCGTACGGGCCGTAGTCGGCGGCCACGTGCACGCTCGTCGCCCCGACCGCCCGGGCGACGCGGGGCACCGCCTCCCACGGCTTGCCGTGCACGACCGTGAGCCCGCCGACGCGCTCGTCGAGGTCGCGCAGGAGCGCCATGAGGTAGGCCAGGCGGGTCCGACCGTTCGGTCCCCAGTAGTGGTCGTCGAGCACGAACATCGGCACGACCCCGTCCGGGCCCGCCTCGATCGCCTCGCGGAGCGCGGGGTTGTCGTTCAGCCGGAAGTCGGAGCGGAAGCAGATCACGGAGGTCGACACGGTTCTCATCCTCACGCGTGCACGGGCTGTCTGCACGCCATGGAACAATGGGCGCGTGAGCGAGCTGATCGACACCACCGAGATGTACCTGCGCACCGTCTTCGAGCTGGAGGAGGAGGGCATCGTCCCCCTGCGCGCGCGCATCGCCGAGCGTCTGCACCAGAGCGGCCCGACGGTCAGCCAGACCGTCGCCCGCATGGAGCGCGACGGCCTGCTCACCGTCGAGGGCGACCGTCACCTCGAGCTGTCCGACAAGGGCCGCGCCCTCGCCACCCGCGTCATGCGCAAGCACCGCCTCGCGGAGCGTCTGCTCACCGACATCATCGGTCTGGAGATCGAGTTCGTGCACGAGGAGGCGTGCCGCTGGGAGCACGTCATGTCCGAGCAGGTCGAGCGCCGCCTGGTCGAGCTGCTCGAGCACCCCACGGAGTCGCCGTACGGCAACCCAATCCCGGGCCTGGACGAGCTCGGCGAGACCGTCGACCCCTCCCTGTTCCTGCACGGCGTGGAGCCGCTCACCCGTGCGGTCCGCGGTGGCGACGAGCCGGTCCGCCGGATCGTGCGTCGCATCGCCGAGGAGCTGCAGAAGGACACCGAGGTCATGTCGGTGCTGCGCCGGGTCGGCGCGCTGCCCGGCAACGACGTCCTCGTCTCGCGCGGTCACGACGGCGTCGTCGTCGCCCGCCAGGGCGAGACCGCCGAGGTCGACGCCGACGCCGCGGTGCACATCTTCGTCAGCGAGTAGCCGCCCCGGGCCTGGCCCGCACGGTCAAGCCCTACGACGACGCGACGCTCAGGCGTTCGCGCGCCGCAAGGCCTCCTCGACACCGGTCGGGCCGCCCTCGGGCGGGCCCACGAGCGTCTCGAGGTCGCGCTCGGTGCACACCATGTCGAGGCTGAGGCTGTGCACGAGGGCCGCGTTCAGCGAGCTCGACCCGGGCGCGAGCGTGCCGACGACCAGGCTGAACGTGTGCGGCAGCAGCACGGGGAACAGCAGCGTCGGAGGACGACGACGGCCCGACGCGTGCGCGTGCGCCTCCAGCAGCTCCCGGTAGCTCATGACGTCGGGACCACCCACGTCGAAGCCTCGGTTCACGTCGTCGTCGAGGTCGGTGACGGCGACGAGGTAGTGCAGCAGGTCGTCGAGCGCGACCGGCTGCATGTGCCGGCGCAGCCACGTCGGCCCGACCACCACGGGCAGCAGCCGGGTCGCGACCTCCATGAGGTCGAACGACGCCGACCCGCGTCCGATGACCATGCCCGCGCGCAGGACGACGGCGGGCACCGCGCCGGCGAGGAGGATCTGCGCGACCTCGTCGCGCGACGCGAGGTGCTCGGTCGGCTCGCTGCCGGCCGGCGGGCGCAGGCCGCCCAGGTAGACGATGCGACGCACGCCGGCCCGCTCGGCCGCGGCGGCGAACGTCTGCGCCATCTCGCGGTCGGCGGCCGCGTAGTCGTCGCCGTCGGACATCGCGTGCAGGAGGTAGTGGGCCACGGCCACGCCGTCGAGCGCCCGCTCCAGCGACGCCGCGTCGGTCGCGTCGCCGCGCACGACCTCGACGTGCTCGACCCACCCGGCGTCGGGCAGCCGGGCCGGGTCGCGCACGAGCACGCGCACCTCGCGGCCGAGCTCGACGAGTCGCGCGGCCAGGTGGGCGCCGACGAAGCCGGTGACCCCGGTGACGAGCACCGGCGCCATGCTCAGGCCTTCTTCGGGGGCAGGGGGATGAAGCCGCTCGTGCGACGCACGTAGTCGTCGTAGCCGGGCTTGCTCTTGCGCATGCCCTTCTCGTTGTTCGCGGCCCCGGTGACCTTGGTGAGGAAGATCGTCATGGCGATCGGGCTGACGACGGTGGCGACACCGGCCCACGACGACGCGGCGACCAGCCAGATGCCGGCCCACACGCAGGCGTCACCGAAGTAGTTCGGGTGCCGGGTGTAGCGCCACAGGCCCTGGTCCATGATCTTCCCCTTGTTGTCGGGGTCCTTCTTGAACTGGGCGAGCTGCCAGTCGCCGACGGCCTCGAAGAACAGGCCGACCGCCCACACGACGACGCCGAGCCACCCGAGCCAGCCGACGACGCCGAGGTTGTTCATGCCGACCATGACCGGGGTGGCGACGAGGAACATCGCGATGCCCTGCGGCAGGAACACCCGGGTGAGCGCGACCTGCGCGAACGAGCGGCCGTCGGCCTCGGCCAGCTCGGCGTAGCGCGGGTCCTCGTCCTTGCCGCTGTTGCGGTGGTACAGGTGCGCGGCGAGGCGCAGGCCCCACAGCGTCACGAGGACCAGCAGGAGGAGCTGCGGCGCGGGCATGCCGTCGCCGGCGTTCGTCACGAAGACGGACACGACGGCGACGAGCACGAACCCGAGGGGCCAGGCGGTGTCGACGACGGTGAGCTTCTGCACGCGCACGGAGATGGCCATGCAGGCGCCCATGAAGACGACGACGGTCGCCAACCCGATCGCGAGCGTGAGCAGGCTGTGCGAGCCGTCGTTGGCGATCATGCGAGCCACTCCAGCGGGGTCAGCGGCATGTCGGAGCGTCCGGCCGGCGACGGCTTGACGGCGAGGATCTGGTCGACACCCATGCGGTTCTCCTCGAACGCGAGCGACCCGCCCGCCAGGTAGAGACGCCACACGCGGGCGGTCTCCTCGCCGACGAGCGCGACCGCGGTGCCCCAGTTCTCCTCGAGGTTGCGGGCCCAGCCGGCGACCGTCATCGGGTAGTGCTCGCGCATCGCCTGCACGTCGCGGATCTCCAGGCCGGCCCCGGCGATCAGGCCGATGGTCTTGGCGATCGGCTTCATGTGCATGTCGGGGGCGATGTAGGTCTCGATGAACGGGCCGCCGCCGGGACGGTCGCCGACCTGGTCGTTGCTGCGCGACATCTGCTGGATCAGCACGCGGCCGCCGGGACGCAGGTAGCGGTGGATCGACTCGGTGAACACGACGTACTCCTCGTCGCCGACGTGCTCGCCCATCTCGATCGAGGCGATCGCGTCGATGGTGCCGTCGGCCACGCCCGCCCCCGCGAGGTCGCGGAAGTGGCGCAGGCTCACCTCGACGCGACCCTGCAGCCCGCGCTCTGCGGCGCGCTTCATGACGAAGTCGCGCTGCTCGTGCGACAGGGTGACGCCGGTGACGTGGACGCCGTAGTGCTCGGCGGCGTGCAGGCTGAGCGAGCCCCAGCCCGAGCCGATGTCGAGCATCCGCATGCCGGGGCGGAGGCCGAGCTTGCGGCACACGAGGTCGAGCTTGGCGGTCTGCGCCTGCTCCAGCGACCAGGTCGGGTCGGCGTGGAAGCCGCTCGAGTAGGCCATCTGCGGGTCGAGGACGAGCTCGTAGAAGTCGTTGGAGAGGTCGTAGTGGTGGCTGATGGCGGCGCGGTCGCGCTCGCGGCTGTGCAGCTCGCCCGTCAGGTTCGACTCGGCGGCGGGTGCCTTCGGACGTCGACCGATCGCGCCGAGCCGCACGGCCAGCCAGGCGCCGCGCAGCGCGTGCCGGGCCTTGATGCGCGGGCGTGCGGCGTTCGCGTCGGCGGCGCGGGCGTCGCGGACGGCCTCCCACATGGTCCGCAGGCCGTCGGCGAGGTCGCCCTCGATGTCGAGGTCGCCCTGCACGTACGCGCGGGCGACGCCCAGCTCGCCGGGGGAGTACAGCACGTGGCGGACCGCGCGCTTGTCGCGCAGCACCAGGACGGGTGCGTCCTCGGGGCCGGCCTCGCTGCCGTCCCACAGCCGCAGTCGGACGGGGAGGGTCATGCCGAGGGCGTCCTCGGCGAGGGAGTGCAGCGCAGCAGCCTTGTTCATGGGGTCAATCCTGGTCCGGTCGGGTCGGCCCCGCCAGCCGGGGTCCGCGAGGGTGGTTCGACGCCGTCGGCGTCGGGGATCGGTGGGCGTCGGGTGCCGCGGCTGGGGCCGTGCGGCATCCTGAGCGCATGGAAGGTCGGGCCCGCGATCAGGGCGTGGTGGAGAGGGTCGTCACGGAGGTGCTCGGCTGGGCGGTCGTCGTCATCGGCATCATCCTCTGGCCGTTGCCGGGTCCTGGTCTGCTCATCATCCTCGCGGGCATCACGATCCTGGCACGGCAGCACGCGTGGGCGCGGCGGGTGCTGGACCCCTTGCGCGAGAAGGCGGTGGAGGCGGCCCGGTTCGGCGTGGCCACCTGGCCGCGCATCGTCCTGAGCGCGCTCGGCGGCGTCTGGCTCGCCGTGCTCGGTGTCGTGTGGTGGGTGAGCCCGACGATCCCGGAGTTCGAGGTGCTGGGCGTCGGCTTCGGGCCCCAGCTGCCCGCGGCGGGCTGGGCCACGGGTCTCGGGCTGGTCGCGTCGGCCTTCGCGGCGTGGGGTCTGCTCGTGTACAGCGTGCTGAGGTGGCGGGAGCGGTAGTCTCCGGCGCGTGACCTCACGCACGCGCAGCGTCCGGACGACCGCCCTGGTGGCGGTCCTCGCGGTCCTGGCGGGCACGGCCTTCGTG
>NZ_LUNF01000196.1:0-7241 GCF_001626145.1 Aeromicrobium sp. REDSEA-S32_B7 | reverse complement strand
TCGCCGACGTCGCCGACGAGCGCGAGAGCGCCGACCTCAAGCAGTCGTGGGGCGTGGAGGACCGCGGCCGTCGCCCCGCCGGCTACGCCGGGGCGGTCTCCTCGCTCGAGAAGGACCAGAAGCGACGTCGTACCCGGCTGGCGCGCGACTCCATCGACGGGGTGCTGCTCGACCTGCTGTCGTTCTGCCGCGACGTCGTCGCCGTGCAGACCGCCCCCGGCGCACCGCTCGTGAACGCCGACGTCGCCGACGCGGTGCGCGAGGCGGCCCGTCTGTGGACGCCCGAGTCGACGCTGAGCCGGATCGGTGCGATCGTCGAGGCGCGCGAGGCGCTCACCGCGAACGCAGCACCGCTGCTCACCCTCGAACGCATGATGATGGGATTCCGGAGCCGATGAAACGACCGCTGATCGTCCTGATCGCCCTCGCCGCGGTGGCTGCGGTCGTCGCGGGCGTCCTGCTCGTGGTCCGCGACGGCGACGGCGCGTCCGACGACTCGCCCGCCGCCCAGGCGATCCAGCCCACCGGCGAGCAGGCTCCCGACGGCCTGCAGCGCTTCTACGACCAGAAGCTGACCTGGAAGGGCTGCGGCGGTGACTCCGAGTGCGCCACGATCACCGTCCCCATCGACTACGACGAGCCCGACGGCGCGACCACGACGCTCAAGGCCGCGCGCTACCTCAGCACCGGCGACGGCACGCGCGTGCTGTTCGTCAACCCCGGCGGACCCGGCGGGTCGGCGATCGACTTCGCCGCGAGCCTGGCGGGCAGCATGGCGCCGACGGTGCGCGACGCCTTCACGATCGTCGGCATCGACCCCCGCGGCGTCGGCGAGAGCTCGCCCCTGGAGTGCCTGCCCGACGCCCAGTTCGACGCCTACGCGGCCAGCGACCCCGACCCGAGCACGTCGGCCGAGGTGCGCGAGCTGCGCGCCGGCGTCCGCAAGCTGGGCGAGGCGTGCGCCAAGAACTCCGGCGAGCTCGCCGGACACGTCTCCACCGAGGAGGCCGCCCGCGACATGGACGTCGCGCGCGCCGCGATGGGGCAGCAGAAGCTCGACTGGTTCGGCGCGTCGTACGGGACGCAGCTCGGCGCCACCTACGCGACGCTGTTCCCGCAGAAGGTCGGCGCCATGGTGCTCGACGGCGCCGTCGACCCCGCCCAGGACGTGTTCGGGTCCGCCTTCGGGCAGGCCACCGGGTTCCAGCGCGCGCTCGACGCCTATCTCGACGCGTGCGCGAAGCTCGAGTCGTGCCCGCTCGGCCAGGACCCCAACGCCGCCAACCGGGCGCTGGCCACCTTCATGTCCCGGCTGGAGGACCAGCCGCTGCCCACTGGGACCGACCGCGAGCTGACGAAGGGCCGGGCGTTCTACGGCGTGGCCGTCACCCTCTACGACAAGGCGGCGTGGCCCGTCCTGTCGCAGGCGCTCACGGCAGCGCTGCGGGGCGACGGGTCGCTGCTGCTGCGCCTCAACGACCTCTACTTCTCCCGGCAGAGCGACGGCAGCTACGACGGCAACATCGGGTGGGCCAACATCGCGGTCAACTGCCTCGACAACCGCGAGCGGCCGAGCGTCGCCGAGGTGGAGGCCGAGCTGCCCCGCTTCGAGAAGGTCTCGCCGGTCTTCGGTGCCGCTCTCGGCTGGGGCACCCTCGGCTGCACCGACTGGCCCGAGCCCGCCGAGCGCCCGCAGGTGGAGATCGACGCCGAGGGCTCGTCGCCGATCGTCGTCATCGGCACCACCCGCGACCCTGCGACGCCGTACGAGAACGCCAAGGCGCTGGCCGACCAGCTGGGCGACCGCGAGGGCGTGCTGCTCACCCGTGAGGGCGACGGCCACACGGCCTACAGCTCCGGCAACCGCTGCATCGTCAAGGCTGTCGACGCCTACCTCGTCGACGGCACCGTCCCGCGCGACGGCACGACCTGCCCCGACGAGTAGTCCGGCCGCAGTCCGGCCTCGCACCGCTCGGCGGTGCCGCGGCGACGGGGGCGGGCTCAGGCCGAGCGGATGGCCTCGTGGTGGCGGATGACCTCGTCGATGATGAAGGTCAGGAACTTCTCGGCGAACGCGGGGTCGAGGTCGGACTCGACGGCGAGCGAGCGGAGCCGCTCGATCTGGCGTGCCTCGCGGTCGGGATCGGAGGCAGGCAGGTCGTGCGTGGCCTTCAGCCGGCCCACCCGCTGGGTGCACTTGAACCGCTCCGCCAGCAGGTGCACGAGGGCGGCGTCGATGTTGTCGATGCTGGAGCGCATGTCGTCCAGCTCGGCCCGCACGTCCTCTGTCCCGGTCACGGGGTCGAGTGTAGGGGGGCCCGTGTGTCCCGCTGGAGGGGCAGGGGTAGGCTGTACGAGGTTCTGCGGGCGATCCTCGCGGGACCTTCGCCGCCTTAGCTCAGTCGGTAGAGCGTTTCACTCGTAATGAAAAGGTCGTCGGTTCGATTCCGACAGGCGGCTCCACCAGGCCCGGTCACGCAGCAGCGGACCGGGCCTTCGTCGTGCTCGCAGCTGTCGCACTCGATGGGCATGTCCACCCGGCTTCTCGCTCAGCTGCAGAGGTCCTCGTCGGCGTGTCGCGAGGTGGTCTCGACGGCGGGGGTGTCGCGGACCTGCAGGCCCGTGGCGTCGGAGGCGCCCAGGACGAGGCGCACTCCCGCGACGTCGGGGTCGACCTGCGGCTCCACGTCGAGCCCGAAGGAGCGGGCGACGGCGGCTGCGGTGCGCTTCGCGCGGTCCGAGCCGTCGACGACGAGGATCGTCCGCTCGGCCGGCTCCTGCGCGTCGCCCACGGCGACGACGGTGTGACCGAGCGACTCGAGCTGGCCGGCGGCCGACGCGGCGAGGCCAGGGACCCGCGCCCCGTTGAGCACCTCGATCGGTGCGTGCTTCGGCGAGGGAGCCGGTCGGTCCGACGCGAGGCGCACCGGCTCGTCGGCGTCGATGGCGGAGAAGACGGTGCGGGCGTCGTCGGTGGCGACCACGCGGTTGGGGTCCTGTGGGGCAGCCGCCGTGGGCATCGCCATGAAGGTGATGCGAGCAGGGTCCACCGATCGCACCCGCTGTGCGAGGCGGCCGAGGGCTCTGGTGCTGGCGAGGTCGTCGTCGACGGTCATCGACTGCGTGGCTGCGTCGAGGAACCTCACGAGCCGGTCGGGGCGGGTCAGCACCTCGGCCGAGCGCACCTCGTGGATGATCGCCGACATCACCACCTGCTGGTGGCCGATGCGGCTGAGGTCGCTGCCGTCGCCGATCGCGTGACGGGTGCGGGCCAGCGCCAGCGCGTCGGTGCCGTCGACGCGCTGCTTCCCGGCCGGCAGGTCGAGGTGCGCGTCGTCGTCGCGCAGCGCCTCGGGCAGGCACACGTCGACTCCACCGAGCGCGTCGACCATGTCGGCGAAGCCGTCGAAGTCGAGCTCGACGAAGTGGTGCACGTGCACGTCGCTGAGTGCCTCGACGGCACGCACGCTGCAGGCGGGACCGTGCTGCAGCGCCGCGTTGATCATGCCTGGACCCCCGGCGTGCGACGTCCCGTCGGCGTCGTCGCACGAGGGCAGGTCGAGGAGCGTGTCGCGCGGGATCTGCACGGCGTCGATGCGGCTGTTGTCGGCGGCGACGTGAGCCAGCACGAGGGCGTCGCTGCGTCGGCTGCCGTCGCCGTTGCCGTGCTTCGAGGTCCGGAGGTCGCGCGAGTCCGAGCCGATGAACAGGACGTTGAGGGCACCGGTGTCGGTGTCGTCCTCGACGAGGTGGTCGCCCACGGTCGCCGTGCTGAGGTTCGCGGACAGACGCCACTGCAGCACGCCGAGCGCCACGCCGGCCACCAGCGCGAGGCTGACGACACCGACGAGCACGACGCGCACGGTGCGGCGTCGCCGCTGGAGCATGCGTCGTCGGGCCCGCGTGGGAGGGGCGGTCGCGGTGGGGGTGCGCTCCTGCTCCACGAGCTACTCCGCCGTCCGGGCCGGTTCCTCCTCCGAGCTCGGGGGTTCCTCGCGCATCTCCTGCCTGAAGATGCGCAGCGCCTGGCCCGAGCCGCGGGCCAGCTCGGGGAGCTTGCGGCCGCCGAACAGGAGCACGGCGACCCCCACCACCATCAACAGCTCCGTCGCACCGATCTGCCTCAGCATGCTTCTCCCTCGTGTTGCCCGTTGCTCGCCGTCTGGTTGCGCGCCGCGACGACCCGTCGACGCTAACAACTCTCGCCTGAGAGACGCCTGAACCGCGTCACGGCCCTTCGGGCTCGAGGCGGGCTCGACCCCAGGTGGTGCGGTTCGTGCTCCGATACGGTTCGCTGCATGCCGCGTGCGTACCGCTCCCCGACCCGCGACGCCGTCGCCGCGGCCACGCGCCGCAGGATCGTCGAGGCGGCGGGGACGCTCTTCGTGCGCGACGGCTACGCGGCGACGTCGATGCAGGCGATCGCGGCCGAGGCGGGCACGTCGGTGCAGACCGTGCACGCGCACGGCCCCAAGCACGCACTGCTCGTCGCGGCGCACGAGCTGACGCTGGCCGGTGACGAAGGTCGACATCCGCTCGCCGAGCGTCCGGAGCTGGTCGACATCATGGCCGAGCCCGACACGGGCGTGGCGATCGAGCGGTACGTCGACTTCCTCGTCGAGGCGAACCTGCGGTCCGCGGCGCTCCTGCACGCCATGGTGTCCGCCGCGGACGTCGACGCGAGAGTCCGCTCGGCGGTGCAGGACCTGGAGGAGCGCCGGCACCGCGACATGACCATCGCCGCCGGGTGGTTCGTCGCGCGCGGACGGCTCCGCGCCGACCAGGCGTCCGAGGCGGCCGACCTGCTCGGGCTGGTCGTCGGCCCCGAGCCGTGGATCCACCTCGTCCGCGAGAGAGGGTGGACGCCGACGCGCTACGGCGTGTGGCTGCGCCGGCAGCTGGACGAGCTGGGGGCGGCGCTCGACGGGTGACCCATATTGGGGTTAGTCTCACTCTAGTCAATTGAGGGAGACGCCCATGAGCCGCAGCGCGGTGCTGTGCAGCATGCCGGCGACCGGACACGTCGGACCGCTGTCCGTGGTGGCCGGCGAGCTCGTCCGCCGCGGATGGCGGGTGAGGATGCTCACGGGAGCCGGCTACGAGGCTCCCGTGCGCGCGAGCGGAGCGGAGTTCGTGGCGCTGCCGGCCGAGGCCGACACGCTCGACTCCATCGGGGCGGGGGAGCGCACCCGTGGCCTCGCCACCATCAACCACGGCGTGGAACAGGCCTTCGTCGCCCCAGCTGCGCCGGCCGGACAGGCACTCGAGCAGATGCTCGCCGACGAGCCCGCCGACGTCGTCCTCCACGACATGACCTTCCTGGGTGTGCAGACGCTCTTCTCGCGCCCCCGTGACCAGCGTCCCGCGACCGTGCTGTGCGGGATCGGTCCGGCCGGGTTCAGCAGCGTCGACACCGCGCCCTACGGACTCGGACTCGTGCCGTGGCGACGGACGGTGCCGAACCGGCTCCGCAACCGCCTGCTGTACCGCACGTCGCGCGTGGTGCTCCGGCCCGTCCACCGCAGCCTCGACCGCTTCCTCGCCGACGTCGGCGCGCCGGGGCTCGACGGCGCCTTCTTCATGGACGTGCTCGACCGCAGCGACCTGCTCGCCCAGTTCACCGTCCCCGAGTTCGAGTACGCGCGCTCCGACGCGCCGGCAGGCCTGCGCTTCTACGGCCCGATGGTCCCGCCGGCAGCCGAGGTCGCCGACGTCGCGACACCCGCTTGGTTCGACGACCTCGACCCGCACCTCCCGCTCGTGCACGTGACCCAAGGGACGGTCGCCAACACCGACTTCACCGAGGTCGTCGGGCCGACCGTCGAGGCCCTGGCGGACCGTGACGTGCAGGTCGCCGTGACGACCGGCGGTCGCCCGACGTCCGCGCTGGACGACCTCGGCCCGCTGCCCGCGAACGTCTTCGTCGCCAGCTACCTGCCCTACGACGAGCTGCTGGCCCGCACCGACGTGCTCGTCACGAACGGTGGCTACGGCGGGCTGCACCACGCGATGCGCCACGGTGTCCCGATCGTCATCGCCGGGGACTCCGAGGACAAGGTCGAGACGTCGACCCGCGTGCAGCACGCCGGGGTCGGCATCAACCTGCGGACCGGCCGCCCGACCCCGGCCGCCGTGGGGCGTGCCGTGCGGGCGGTGCTCGACGACGGTGCGTACGCCCGCCGAGCGCACGAGGTCGGCGTCGCGATCGCCCGGTCCAGCGGGGTGGTCGGGCTGGTCGACGACGTGGAGGCGCTGGTCCAGGAGTCCTCCTACCCGCCCCTCACGAAGGAGTCATGAGATGTCGAGCCACGAGGTCGTCCGGCGTCACGTCGACGCGTTCAACGCCCGCGACGAGGCCGCCGAGCCCTGGTCCGAGGACGCGGAGATCATCGCCCCCGGTGCGTCGGCCTCGGGTCGGGAGGCCGTGCTCGCCTTCCTGCGGGTCTTCCACGACGGCTTCCCGGACGGGCGCCTCGAGCTGGTCTCCGTGCTCGGGAGCGGGTCACGCGTCGCGGCGGAGGGCCGCTTCGTCGGCACGCACACCGGCACCCTGCGCGGTGCGGGCGGCAGCCTCGCGCCGACCGGGCGCGAGGTGTCGTTCCGGTGGGCCGCCGTCTACGAGGTCGACGGCAGCCGACTGCGGTCGGAGCACCTGTACTTCGACCAGGTCGAGCTGCTGTCGCAGGTCGGCGCACTCGGCGACTGAGCTCCCGCGCCCCGCCCGCTCACGCCGCCGGGCGCCGGGACGAACTGGTGCGCTCAGCCAGCCGAGCGCTCGCGCCGGGCGAGCGTCGACGTGGCGCCACCCACGGCACACCAGACGGCGAGCACCGCCCACGGGCGCCAGAGCGCGCCAGCCGTGCCGCCGGTGAGCTGCTGCAGGATCTCGATGCCGGCCGCGTGCGGCAGCAGCGTCGTGACCTCGCGCCACACGACCGGCTGCATCCAGGTGCCCGTGCCGGCGAGGTCGGGGAGCGCCGTGAGGACGAGGAGGGTGACGGCGAGCCCCCAGCCCCACGCGTCCATCAGGTGCTCGAGCGCCTGCGACACGAGCGCGCCGGTCAGCACCAGCAGGGAGAGCGCCGGCCACCACAGGAGCACCGGTCCCGTCGCGAGCAGTGCGCCGACCAGGCCGCCGACGCCGCCGACCAGCACCGCCACTGCCCCGATCACGCGCAGACGTCGCAGGGCGCCCGGCCACGTCCGCGGCAGCCGGCCGGAGCGCCGAGTCTGTCTCTTAT
>NZ_LUNF01000195.1:0-9274 GCF_001626145.1 Aeromicrobium sp. REDSEA-S32_B7 | reverse complement strand
CGCCTACCCCGAGCCGGGCTATCCCGAGCCGACCTACGCCGAGCGCCAGCCCCCCGCGCCGGCGTACCCGGAGCCCCGCTACGGCGACGTCCCGCAGCAGCAGGCTCCGTACACCGACCCTGGCCCGCGCTACCAGGCCGCGCCCCAGCCGGTGGCCCCGCCGCTCGACCCCGGGCCCGCCTATCCGACCCACCAGGCGGGCGGGCACGCGGTGAGCCACGCGCCGGCCGTCCACGCCGGTGCGCCGCCGCCGGCCCAGACCGGCAACGACGCCTGGATGCGCTGCAACGGGCTCGCGGTCAACGTCGACACCCGCACGGTCACGGTCGACGGCCGCACCGTCGACCTGACCCGGACCGAGTTCGACCTCGTCGCCTCGCTGATGGCGACCGGTCGTCGGGTGCGCAGCAAGGCCGACCTCGTCCTGACCCTGCGGGGGCAGAACTACGTCACGACCTACTTCGTCAACGAGGCCGACAAGCGCGCCGTCGAGGTGCACATGGCGAACGTGCGGCGCAAGCTCGGCGACTCCAGCACCACGCCGCGGTGGATCGAGACGGTCCGCGGCGTCGGGTACCGCATGGCCGAGGACGCCTGAGCGGTCCAGCCCGCCCGGCGTCCTCGTCCGGCACCCGCGTCAGTTGGCGTTGATCGGGATCTTCTGGGCCTCGGTGGGGGTCTTGGAGGCGAAGATCGCGATCGGGACCTCCTGCGTCACCAGCTCGGGCACGTACTCCCGGCTGCCGGCGCGACGCTGGATCCACACCGTCGCCTTGAAGGTCAGGGTCACGCCCTTGGTGTCCGCGGCGAGCGGGCCGATCTTCTGGTTGCGCAGCTCGAAGGCGCCCTTCGGCGACGTGATGAGCATGCCGTAGCGCGAGGCGACCGGCTCCGGGTCGAAGGTGATGCGTCGTGCGTCGGCGTCGAGCGTGTACGGGTTCTCGACCTCGCCCGAGGAGGTCGTGGTGGCCGACGACACCTGGATCTTCCCGAGGTAGACGCGCCGCTTCGTGCGGAACGGGTCACGCAGCCTGCGCGACAGGTCGTAGGCCTGCAGCGTGAAGGAGAAGTACTTGTCGCCCAGGGGGTACCACTCGTTGGTTCGCGGCGTCGACTTGGTCGGCCAGATCGTGTAGACGAAGTCGAGGGTGCCGACCTTCACGTGCGACTGGAACGTGCCGTCGCGCGTGAACTGGGAGTGGTCGGGGTGGCGGCGGGTGCCGGCTCGCGGTCGACGAGGCTGCAGGCGCCGAGGACCAGCGACGCCACGAGGGCGAGGACGACGGTCGACGTCGCGCGGGCGACGGGCAGGGGACGGCGAGGTGCGCTGGTCACGGGTGTGCTTCCTTCGAGAGGACGAGGGGGATGGAGGAGGCGCTCAGACCGTGTAGCCACGGTAGTTGCGCAGGATCTTGATGCCCATCCAGAAGGTCTGGGCGACGGTGATGACACCGAGGATCGGCCAGCCAACGGCCAGGATGGAGGACTGCAGGTCGATCGGGACCTGGAACCAGACGGCGGCGGCCGCGACGAAGCCCAGCAGGGCGATCGCGAAGGGGTAGAGGTAGCTGTTGCCCGAGCCGCGCTCGGCCTTGGCCTGGGCGGCCCAGTTGTCGGTCTGCTTGCGGCTCGCGAACTTCGTCCACGCCCGCAGGAAGTGGCCGATACGGATCCACATGTAGATTTCGGCCGGCAGGAGCAGCACGGCGAACAGGATGTCGCGCCGGTGGCCGTAGTGCATCGACCGCGCGACCCGGTAGTTCAGCAGGATCGCCACGACCGGCGGCACGAGCCACCAGGGGCTGAAGACGAACGCGTGGATCGAGAGCGACGCGAGCAGCAGGCTGAAGAACATGAGCCGCGTGATGATGTTGAGCACCATCGACATGTGCTCGAACCAGCGCAGCCGCAGGTTGGGGTGGAAGGGCTGGCCCTTCGTGTCGCCGCGCTGGCCGGGCCACATGAGCTCGATGGCGCCGAAGTTCCACTTGACCTGCTGGGCGTCCAGGGAGCGCAGCGTGTTCATGCCGCCCACGTGGGCGCGCGCGGTGGCGCTGATCTTCGTCAGGTAGCCGGCGCTCTTGATCTGCAGCGACAGCAGCGAGTCCTCGACCTCGCTGTCCTTGACCCACGGGGCCCGCTGGTGCGTCTGCGTCATGACGTCGCGCAGCGCCTGCGTGGCGAAGATCGAGAACTGGCCGCCGAGGACCGCCATGTTGCGGCCGCGCAGCAGGTTCTGCATGTTGAAGGCGGCGAACTGCGCGCGCTGGCCGGCCGTCAGGAACTTGGCCATCGTCGTCGGCAGGGCGCTGTCGTCGATGCTGTAGATCGCCGAGATGCCGCCGATGCGGTCGTCGCTGGTGATCTCGTCGACCAGGTCCTTGACGGCCGTCGGCTCGGGCGTCGTGTCGCCGTCGACGCCGATGATGTAGTCGCAGCCCTCCGCCAGGAAGAAGCCGTAGTTCAGCGCGCCGACCTTCTTGTCGGGGTTCTCGCCGATGTCGTGCACGAAGATCTCGACCAGCTGCGTGCCCTCGGGGCGCTCCATGAGGTGCTGGCCGGCGTAGTGGCTGGCGATCTCGACGGTCTCGTCGGTGGTGTTGTTGACGACGACGTGGATGACGTCCGGCAGTCGGGTCTGCACCAGGAGCGCGTCGAGCACGGACGCGATGGTCTCGGCCTCGTTGTACGACGGCACGACGCAGGCGACCGTCGCGCGCGGCTTGATGCTGCCCGCGACCTCCTCGACGGCGGTGCCGAGGGCGCGGTGCAGCGCCTCGTCGCTGAGGTCGAAGGCGGTGGGGTGTCGGTCCATGGGACCGAGGGCGTCGTGGGACACAGGGGCTCCTGCACGGTGGGCGTCACCCCATCCTGGTGCGCCGACCTCAGGAAACGCCGCGGTCCTGCCTCAAGGTCTGCTCAAGATCTGCTCAAGTGCGCGGGACGTAGCCGGCCTCCGCGAGCAGCGCGTCGAGGTCGGGCGCGGTGGTGAAGGTGTCGGAGGTGCCGAACAGCACGGGGACGGGCACGTCCTGCTCGCCGAGGGCCTCGTTCGAGCGCGTGTAGACGGCGCGCTCGACCGCGGCGGCGATCTCGGCGGTCCGCTCGGGGGTCTCCGCGGGTGCGAGGACGGCGAACCTGCCGACGCCGAGGTACCCGAGCACGGACCAGGCGGGCACGTGACGGCGCAGCGTGTCGGCCACGGTCGCGAGCGCGAGGTCGCCGCCGCGGCGCCCGAACGCCTCGTTGAGCTCGACGAGGTCGGTGATCTCGGCGAGGACCAGACCGGCGTGCCCGCCGCGCAGCTGGATGCGCCCGAGTCGGTCGGCGGCGGCCTCCACGAACTGACCCCGGCTGTGCACACCGAACACTCGTCCGGTGCTGTGGTCCTCGGACCACCAGGCGCCCTCGCGCTCCGCGCGCATGGCGACGAGCAGCTGCAGCAGGACGAGCATGGTGACCAGGAGGAACACGGCCGGCAGGTGGTCCGAGCCGCGGTAGACCCGGCCGAGGAGCACGTTCACCACGACGGCACCGGCGAACAGGCCGAGCGCGACCTGCAGGAGGGTGACGTTGACGTTCATGCGCATGCTGCTGCGGCGCAGCTCGAGGACGCCCGCGACCGCGAAGCCGGCCGCCGCGAGGTAGCCGTCGGGCAGGATCGGCGAGCCGACCGCCTCCAGGCCGCCGCGCAGCAGCACGACCCCCACCGCGACGACGAGCGGGGCGACCGGGAGCGCGACGGCACCGCGGAAGCAGCGCAGGCCCGACCAGACCAGGCCGATCGCCACGACCCCGCAGGCTGCACCGGCGGTGTCGGTCTCGAAGCTCAGGACGGTGTCGTTGGTGATGAGGCTCGCGAGGGCGGCGCCGGCGGCGGCGATGAGCCCGCCGGCCCAGAGCCGGTTGGCGGGGTCGTTGTGCCGCATGGCGGTGGTGACCGAGAAGGTCACGGCCACCGCGAGGTAGGGCACGAGCGTGCCCAGGAGCACGAGGTCGAGGTCGGACATCAGGCCACGTCCCGCGCGACGCTCTCGTCGGCCGCAGCGGGGAGCCACACGGTGACCGTGGTGCCCTCCTCGAGCCGGCTCGTGATGTCGACGGAGCCGCCGTGGGCGCGCACGATGTCCTGGGTGATGCTCAGCCCCAGGCCCGTGCCCTGCACGCCGGAGCTGCGGGCGCGGTCGGTGCGGTAGAAGCGGGTGAACAGCGAGGCCAGCTCGTCCTCCGTCATGCCGCGTCCGGTGTCGCGGACGACGATCTCCACACCGGGCACGGCCACCGCCCCCTCGCTGGCGATGTCGTCCTCCACGGGCAGGTCGAGCGCCTCGTCGGCACGGTGCGCGTCCTGGACCACGACGTCGATGGTGCCGTCGTAGC
The DNA here is from genome assembly GCF_001626145.1 of Aeromicrobium sp. REDSEA-S32_B7. NCBI lineage: Bacteria > Bacillati > Actinomycetota > Actinomycetes > Propionibacteriales > Nocardioidaceae > Aeromicrobium > Aeromicrobium sp. REDSEA-S32_B7. Next base: position 4,894 of record NZ_LUNF01000195.1, on the reverse strand, counting down.
GGTTGTACTTGACCGCGTTGGTCAGCAGGTTGTCGAGCACCTGGCGCAGGCGCAGCGGGTCGGCCGGGATGGTCGACTCGGTGCGGGTGTCGAGACGGACCGTGATGAGCCGCTCGGTCGCCAGCGGCCGCACGCCCTCGACGGCGCTGCGAGCCAGCTCGCTGGGCCGGCACGGCTCCATCAGCAGCTGCAGGGGCACACCGGGGGTGCGGCTGCGCGCCGACAGGAAGTCGCGCGACAGCGCCAGCATCCGCTCGGTGTTGTCGAGCGCCACCTCGACGAGCTCGCGGGCCTCGTCGCCGAGGTCGGGCTCCGCGAGCGCCAGCTCGAGGTAGCCGAGCGCGGCGGTGAGGGGCGTCTTGATCTCGTGGGATACGGCGGCGACGGCGTCGTCGCGGGCCTGGGCGTCGGCGAGCTCCTTGCTGACGTCGCGGGCCACGAACACGTAGCGGTCCGAGCGTGGACCGGTGACGCGGCGGATGCTGACGCTCAGCGGCACCTGGGCAGGCCCGGGCGGTCCCAGCCGGACCAGCAGCCCCTCGACGTCCTGGCCCGAGCGGACGAGCGCCAGCGGCTTCTCGCTCGCGGCGAGCGGCGTGGTGCCGTCGGCCCGGTACAGCGGGGCGTGCAGCACGGCCTCCGTCGCGTCGGGCGCGCCGACGCGACGCGCGAGGGCCTCGGCGGCCCGGTTGGCCGTCACCGCCCCGTCCGCGTCCAGCGTGACGACGGCGAAGTCGACGACGTCGAGGACCTCCGCGAGGGTGCGCTCCTGCGTGCGGGCGGAGTCGAGCGCGGAGCCGACGAGCCGGGTCTGGGACTCCAGCAGGCGTCGCTGCGAGCGGTTCCGCGCCGTCCAGCGCGAGCCCGCCCACGACGTCAGCGCGAACAGCAGGGCGAGGTTCAGGAGGGTGGTCACGGCCGTGGTCCACGACTGCTCGCCGGTCAGGTCACGCACGGTCACCACGACGACGACCGCTGCGAGCGCCGTGCCCAGCACGCAGGCCCGTGAGAGCGCGGGGAGCTGGATCGACGTCCACGCGACGGGCAGGACGGCGAGCACGGCGAACCCGGCACCGGGGGTGGCGTAGTAGAGCAGGCCGCACACGACCACGTCGAGCACGGCGATGAGGGTGGCCGCCACCACGGTCGAGCCGGCGCGGTCGATGCCGAGCGACCCGAGCATGGCGGTCAGGAGGGCCGTGACGCCTGCGACCACCACCCCGGCGGTGAAGGAGCCCTCGCGCACCGGCAGCGACGTCACGAGGGCGGAGACGACCGGCAGCGCGAGCCCGGTGAGGAACAGGAACTGCGCCGCGAACACCTCGCTCGGGACCACCGTGCTGCGGGTGCGGGGCACGCCGTCGCCCGGGGTCGCGGGGATCTCCCCGGGACCGCCCGGGGAAGTCGGCGTCCGCATGAGCCGACCCTAGCAATCCGACACCCTCGACGGTGGCCGATTTCGCTGGCGGCGGAGGGCTCCTGTACGCTGACGCAGTTGCCTCGGCGAGGGTCGGCAGGTCCGACCGTGATCGACAGGGCGCTCCGCGGAGTGTCGTGTCCGACCTGCTGGGGCGACGTCCGGCCGAGTCCACGGCCGCCCCACATCGTTCGCCCGCACCACACCTCCAGGAGTTCCCTCGTGGCCGAGATCACCATCCCCGCCGAGCCCCGTACCGAGTTCGGCAAGGGCGCTGCCCGCCGCATCCGTCGCGCCGACCAGGTCCCCGCCGTCCTGTACGGCCACGGCACCGACCCCGTGCACGTCACGCTGCCGGGCCACGCGCTCATGCTCGCCCTCAAGAACAGCAACGCGCTGCTCTCCATCGAGGTCGGCTCCGAGTCGCACCTGGCCATCCCCAAGCAGGTCCAGCGCGACCCGCTGAAGGGCTTCATCGAGCACGCCGACCTCCTCATCGTCAAGCGTGGCGAGAAGGTCGTCGTCGACGTCGCGATCCAGCTCGAGGGCGACGCGCAGCCCGAGACGCTGGTCGTCCTCGAGAACGCCACCGTGTCGCTCGAGGTCGAGGCCACCCACATCCCCGAGGCCGTCGAGGTCTCGATCGAGGGCCTCGAGGTCGGCGCCCAGGTGCTCGCCTCCGACCTGTCCCTGCCCTCCGGCGCCGCGCTCGCGGTCGAGGAGGACCTGCTGGTCGTCAACGTCACCGCCGCCCCGACGGCCGCCGACATCGAGGCCGAGCTCGAGGAGGCCGAGGCCGAGGCCGGCATCGAGCGTGACGAGCCCGAGGACGCCGAGGGCGAGAGCACCGAGGGCGAGTCCGAGGCTGACGCCGAGGGCGACACCGAGTCGTGACCTGGCTGGTCGTGGGGCTCGGGAACCCGGGCCCCACGTACGCCGCCACCCGGCACAACGTCGGGTACATGGTCGCCGACGTGCTCGCGGACCGCATGGGCGGGCGCTTTAAGGCGCACGCCTCCGGCCGCGCCGAGGTCGTCGAGGGCCGGCTCGCGGGTGAGCGTGCCGTCCTCGGCCGTCCGCGCTCGTACATGAACGAGAGCGGCGGTCCGGTCTCGACGCTCATGAAGTACTTCGACGTCGACGCCGAGCACCTCGTGGTCGTCCACGACGAGCTCGACATCGACTTCGGCGCCCTGCGGCTGAAGCTCGGCGGCGGCGACAACGGCCACAACGGGCTGAAGTCGATCCGCCAGTCGATCGGCACCGGCGACTTCCACCGGGTGCGCGTCGGCATCGGTCGACCCCCGGGACGTCAGAGCGTGCACGACTTCGTGCTGAAGCCGTACTCCTCGACCGAGCGCAAGGACCTCCCCGTGTACCTGGAGGAGGCCGCCGACGCGATCGAGAGCCTCGTCACCCGCGGACTATCCGAGACGCAGAGCGCGTTCAACCGGTAGATGGACCTCCACGCCCTCCTCTCGCCCCACCTGAACGGCCCCCTGGTCGAGGCGCTCACCGAGCGTCCGCGCGCCCTCTCGGTGCAGGGCCCCGCCGCGGTGCAGCCGTTCGTGACCCGCGCGCTGGCCGACGCCTCCACCGTGCTGGCGGTCACCTCCACCGCGCGCGAGGCCGACGAGCTCGCGGCCGACGTCGCCGTGCTCCTCGGCGACGGAGCGGTCGCCGTGTACCCGGCCTGGGAGACGTTGCCGCACGAGCGGCTCTCCCCGCGTTCGGACACCGTCGGTCGTCGCCTGGCGGTCCTGCGCCGTCTCGTGCACCCAGGACCGGGTGCGCCGCCGGTGCGGGTCGTGGTGGCTCCCGTGCGCTCGGTGCTGCAGCCGCAGGTCAAGGGCCTCGCCGACCTGCGTCCCGTCGAGCTGGTGGTCGGTCAGCAGGCGCCGCTCGACGACGTCGTCCGCGACCTGGCCGCCGCCGCCTACGTGCGGGTCGACCTCGTGGAGCGTCGCGGCGAGTTCGCGGTGCGTGGCGGCATCGTCGACGTCTTCCCCCCGACCGAGGCGCACCCCGTGCGGGTCGACTTCTGGGGTGAGGAGGTGGAGGAGATCCGCTCGTTCTCCGTCGCCGACCAGCGCACGACCGATCCCGTGGAGCGGCTGTGGGCGCCGCCGTGCCGCGAGCTGCTCCTGACCGACGACGTCCGCGAGCGGGCCAGGGCGCTCGCCGTCGAGCACCCGTCGCTGGGTGAGCTGTTCGGCAAGCTGGCCGAGGGGCACGCCGTCGAGGGCATGGAGTCGCTCTCGCCGATCCTGGTCGATGAGATGGAGCTCCTCGTCGAGCTGCTCCCGGACGACGCCGTCGTGGTGGTGCACGAGCCGGAGAAGGTCAAGGCGCGCGCCGCCGACCTCAACGCGACGAACGAGGAGTTCCTGCAGGCGTCGTGGGCGGCAGCCGCGACCGGCGCCGAGGCGCCGATCGACCTCGGCTCCGCAGCCTTCCGCGAGCTCGACGACGTCCGCGACGTCGCGCTCGCGCGTGGGTCGTCCTGGTGGAGCGTGTCGCCGTTCGGCCTCGACGACGAGGAGACCGTCGCCGCCACCGCCGAGGCGGCCCCCCTCTACCGCGGTGACACCGAGGCCGCGGTCGCCGACGCGGGAGACCAGGCTCTGCCAGTCCCCGGCCTTGCCGATGTTCAGGTCGGCCCAGTAGCTGACGGCCTCGGCCAGGATGGCCGACGCGGACTCCCCGGCGGTGGCGATGATCGAGACGACGACCCCCGCTCCCCCGGTGAACCAGTTGCCGACGTCGCCGAGCTCGGCGGTCTTGCCCGTGTTCTCGTAGGCCGTGTGCGCCAGGCCGGTCCACGTCGCGGCGAGGTAGTTGTCGGCCGACTCGATCTGCTGCTGCACCTGGCCGAGCTCGTCGACGCACTCGCGGTAGCGGCTGGCGATGCTCGACATCCGCAGCGGGTCGCCGAGCATGCCGCCGATCGACTGCCGGATGGTCTCCGAGACGGCCTCCCAGGTCTCGTTGATCCGGTCGACGCCCTCCTCGAACTGCTCCTCCAGCTCGTGGCCGAGGTAACCGCCGACGAGCCCGCCCAGAGGGCCGGCCACCAGCGTGCCGAGGATGCCGCCGGCCTCGGTCAGGTGGCTGTTGATGAGGTTGGCCGAGCGCTCGACGAACTCGCCGATCGCTGAGTTGACGTCCTCGATCGCGTCGTTGACCTGGGTCAGGAAGACCTCCGGGTCCCGGCTGGCCTCGGTCATGACCCGGCCCGGGTGCGGAGGGCGCGGAAGTTGTCGCCGGCGGTGCGGTCGGTGCCGCTGACGTCGTTGGCGGTCTCGACCAGGCCGTGGGCCAGAGAGCGGGTCACCGCCGTGCCGTCGGCCGCGGCGTCGACGAGCACCCGGTTGAGCTCGAGGTGCAGCGAGCCGGCGATGCCGAGGGTGTCGGCGAAGCCGAAGAGCCCGGGGTAGCCCCAGCCCTCGGAGGCGAGCGACCAGACCCGGCCCAACG